>NZ_LZJD01000017.1:0-10067 GCF_001666875.1 Mycobacterium sp. E802 | reverse complement strand
GTGACCAGGGTCTCAAGCCCACCGAGCCGCATGCGGTCCAGGGTGGCCAGGACTGTCGGGGTGATCAGGGCGGCGCTGACCTGCTGGCGCTGTATCAGTTCGGTGAGCGCGGCCCCGGCGTACGAATCTCGCGGTGCCACCACGAGCGCCGCCCGTGACGCGACTGCCCACAACCATTCGAACACCGAGGCATCAAAGGTGGGTGCGGCGACCATCAGCACTCGGCCGTGGGCCCCGACCCGGAACAGGTCGCGATGTGCCGCGGCTACGCCCAGCAGGCCTGCATGGGTGACCGCCACGCCCTTGGGGGTGCCGGTCGAACCGGATGTGAAGATCACGTAGGCGGCATCGTCAGTTCCCAAGGGCGCCAGTCGATCCTGGTCGGCGACCGGCTCTGGTCCGAACCCGGAGAGATCCACGGCGTCGAGACGTAGCACCGGGCGCTTTCCGGCGCCCGGCACGGTGTCGGATCCACAGGTGAGGACGCACGTTGCCGCGACGGCGTCCAAGACAGTGGCGATCCGCTCGGCTGGGTTGGTTCGATCCACCGGGACGTACACCCCGCCGGCCTTCAGAACGGCCCACCACGCGGTGACCAACTCGACAGACCGGTCCATCGCCACCGCGACGGCGCACTCGGGCCCCACTCCTACCTCGATCAACTTGCGTGCCAACCGGTTGGAGGAAGCGTCCAGTTCGCCATACGACAGCTGCCTCGGCCCGTCGATGACCGCGACGGCATCCGCGTCGGCCGCCACCGCGGCCGCGAGCAGTTGGTCGATCAAACCGGTAGGTGTCTGGACTCCGGACCCAGACCACCTGTGCCGCAGTAGTTCCCATTCGGCCTGGTCGATCAGGCCGACCTCGCCCACCACGGCCGACGGGTCGGTCACCACCGCTTCGATCACCCGTCCGAACCGGTTCACCAGGCGTTCGACACTGGACTGCTCGAACAGATCCGTCGCGTAGGTGAGCACCCCGGTGGCCATCGGCCCACCGTCGCCGGGCACCTCCCGGATGTCGAAATCCAGGTCGAACTTGGCGGTCCGGGTGAACACCGATTCCTGCTCGACCTCCATCCCGTCGAGCGAAACCGTAGGCAGCACGTTGTTCTGGAAGACCAGGGCGACCTGGAACAACGGGTGATGGGACGTCGAACGCGTCGGATTGAGCTGCTCCACCAACAACTCGAACGGCACATCCTGATTGGCATAGGCATCCAGTGCCTTCTGCTTCACCTGGTCGAGCACTTCCCTGAACCGCAAGGCAGGGTTGACACCCACCCGCAGCACCCAGGTGTTGACGAAGAAGCCCACCAGATCATCGAGCGCTTTGTCGGTCCGTCCGGCGATCGGGGTGCCGAGAGCCACGTCCACGCCGACACCTTCGCGGTGTAGAGCCACTGCCAGCGCGGCCTGCAGGACTATCGACGTCGTGGCGTGATGTTCGGCTGCAACCGTTTTGAGCCCAGCCCAGGTGTGCGTATCGATGCCGAACTCGACAACCTCACCACGATAACTGGGCACCGGCGGTCGGGGACGATCCGTCGGCAGCGACACCACCTCCGGCAGATCGGCCAACTCCTGTCGCCAGTAAGCCAACTGGCCGGCGATCACACTTGTCGGGTCAGACTCATCACCGAGTCGATCCTGCTGCCACAACGTGTAATCGGCGTACTGCACCGGCAACGGTGACCAGTCCGGGGCGCGCCCCGTTGTCCGGCAGGCGTAGGCCAGGCCCACGTCACGCACCATGGGCGCCAGTGACCACCCGTCGAATGCAATGTGGTGCACCACTATTCCCAACACATGCTGCTCGGGACTCAACTCATAGATCCGGGCCCGGACCGGGATTTCGGCCGATAGGTCAAACCGGTAACCGGCCAGGTCCATCAGCTCGCCGGTCACGTCACCGCCCGGCCCGATGGCCGATGACACCACCATCGGGCCGGCACACCGCCACATGCCCGGCTCGGCAGGCAGCACCTGCTGGAACGGCACCCCGTCGACGTCGACAAACACCGTGCGCAGCGACTCGTGCCGCGCGATCACATCATCCAACGCCGCGCCCAACGCCTCGACGTTCAACGCACCGTTGATCCGGAACGCCGTCGGCATGTTGTACGTCGCCACCCCGCCCTCGAACCGGTTCAGGAACCAGAGCCGCTGCTGGGCGAACGACAACGGGATCAGTTCCGGCCGCTGTTGACGCACGAGCGGCGCCCGACTGCCCGAGCCGACAGCGACCCGCGGCGCCAACTCGGCGACAGACGGTGCGTCAAACAGGGTGCGGACGGCCAGATCGGCGTCCAATGTCGTGTTGACATCGGCGATCACCCGCATCGCCGAAAGCGAATCGCCCCCGAGGTCGAAGAAGGAGTCGTCCACCCCGACCCGGTCCAAACCGAGGACCTCGGCATAGATGGCGGTCAGGGTCTCTTCCGTGGGAGTGGCAGGCGCCCGGTAACGGTCGGCATCAATGTATTCCGGAGCAGGCAGGGCTCGCTTGTCGAGCTTTCCGTTGACCGTCAGCGGCAAAGCGTCGAGCACCACGATCGCGGCCGGCACCATGTAGCTGGGCAACCGGTCGGCCAATGCCGCCCGGGCGCCGGCCGGGTCGACGGCACCGACGGAGGTTTCGGTGACATAGCCGACCAGACGTTTGTCACCCGGGCGAGCCTCGCGGGCGACGATGATCGCCTGCTCCACCCCGTCCAGATCGGCCAATGCAGTTTGGATCTCGCCCAACTCGATGCGATACCCACGGATCTTGACCTGCTCGTCGGCACGACCCGAGTACCGCAGTTGCCCGTCGGCACCCCACGACACCAGGTCACCGGTTCGATACATGCGCTGACCGGGGGCACCGAAAGGGCATGCCACAAAACGAGATCCGGTCAACGAACCGCGGCGCCAATAGCCGACACCGACATTCCGGCCGGCCACGTACAATTCGCCCACCACTCCGGCCGGGACCGGTCGAAGCCACTGATCCAGCACGAACAACGCCGCACCGGGCAACGGCGAACCGATCGGCGGAACCCCCGCCCCGGCGGCCAACGGCGCGCTGAGCGCAACCCACATGGTGGCCTCGGTCGGCCCGTACTGATTGATCATCACCCGGTCGGGAGCCCAGCGATCCACCACGTCGGCCGGGCAGGGCTCTCCGCCGACCAGCAAGGCAACCGAATCCAAGCCGGCGGGTGACAACGCGGCCACAGCGGTCGGGGTCAGCCCCAGCACGTTGACCTCTTCGGCGACCAGTAAGGCGTGGAAGTCGTGGGGCGAACGGGCGATCTCCTCGGGAATCACGACCAACCGTGCGCCGGTCAGGAGCGCATTGAAGATCTCCCAGCCCGAGATGTCGAAGCTGTAGGAGTGCCACTGCGACCACACCTGGCCCGACGGCTCCAGGTTCGCGTCGAGGCAGCCGATCAACTGGGTGACATTGCCGTGGGAGATGGCAACCCCTTTGGGCACGCCCGTGGTTCCCGAGGTGTAGATCAGGTAGGCGATGTCGTCAGAGCCGGGTTCCGGCAAGGCACCGCACGGGTAGGTGTCGACCCGCGGATCATCGACGTCGACAAGTGCCAGAGACTGACCGGACAGGCGATCGACCAGATCAGCGGTGCTCACCACCGCAACGGGGTCGGCATCGGAAATCATGAATTCCACTCGGCCCTGGGGGTGGGCCGGGTCGATCGGCAGATAAGCCGCCCCGGTCTTGAGCACCGCCAAGATCGACACGAGTGCCTGGGCACACCTGTTGAACAGCAGCGCGACGCAGCGACCCGGGCCGGCGCCCTGGTCAATGAGAAGGTGCGCCAACCGGTTCGACGCCTCGTCCAACTCGCGATAGGTCATCGCCGCGCCATTGCAGCTGATCGCCACCGCCTCGGGAGCACGGTGGACCTGCGCCGCGAACATCGCCGGGATCGAAACCGCGGTCAGCGGATGCGACAGCATTCCGTGATTGCCGACCTCGAACAGCCGGTCGCGCTCGGCGTCGTCCTGCACAGTCACCGACACCAGTGACCGCGACGAGTCGGCCGTCATCGACAGCAGCACCTGCTGCAGCCGATCCGCCAATTCCGCGGGATCGAGGTTCGACAACGGGTGTCCGACGCCTGCGGTGTTGACGAAAACCTGTTCCCCTGCACTCGAGAAGAACATTCCGAAGCCGCCGACGACGCCTGCGTTGGCCAACGATGCCGTTGCAGCCGCCCCACCGAAGTCCAATGTGAAAGAGGACGGAAGGAAGTTGACACTCACCCGGTTGGCGAGTTGTCCGGCCGCGCGCGAGTTGATCTTGCGCTCGAGCGCCTGGACCGGGAACCGTTGGTGTTCAAGGGCTTCACGGATCCGAAGGTCGACATAGCCACAGAAGTCCGCCACCGAAGTGGCGGGTGCGGCATGAAGCACCAACGGTACGACGCCTGCCAGCATCGCGGGAAGGGTCTTCGTGTCAGGCCCGACGCGACGGCTGACCGGAAAATCCAGGACCACCTCCGAGCCCTCAGACTGCCAGCCGCGCACCAAAAGTGCACAGGCCGCGGTGAGGACCGAGGATCGCGGTAGGTTCAGCGACAGCGCCAGTGCGTCGACCCGGCGCAGTACATCGGGATCCAATTCGACTGGGGCCGAAGGCAGGTACGATTGCGCCGCGCCTTCTTCCGGAAGCCATCGATACTGCGGCTCACTTTCCGGCGGAAGATTCTCGGTCCAGTACGCGCGGTCGCGCAGGTAGTCGTCCGAAGACTCGTAGCCCGATTCGCAGTCGATCAGATCGGACAGCGTCCCGAACAGCGACGGAGGAATCGGCGCCCCGGACACCACCGCGGAGTACACCGAGGCCAGCCGCTGGCCCACCATCGCGATACCGGTTCCGTCCAGCACGATGTGATGGCAGCAACCGACCAGGAAGAACTCGTCGGCCCGGGTCTGGAACAAGGCGAACCGGAACAACGGCCCGGCCAGTGACATCGGCGCACGCTGGATCGACGCCGCAAGTTCACGAGCCTCGCGCACCGGGTCCGGCGAAGACCTCAGATCGTGGAAGTCCGGTTCGACCCCTGGGTAGTCGATCGGCCTCTGGAAGATCTCGCCTCGGGACTCGAAGAAGCCGGCTCGGACCGGTTCGGCTTCCTTCAGCACCCGGCGAATCGCCCAGGCCAGGGCCTCACGGTCCACCGAGCCAGAGATCTTGACGAATAATCCGAGTTGCCACTCGGCACCCGAATCCACCAGATCATGCGCCAGCCATATGTCGAGCTGGGCACGGGTGACCGGCAGCGACTGTTCATCGAACTGCATCAAGACTCTCCCACCGCGAGATCTGATAGTGGTGTCGAGCCGCTAGTTGCCCGAGCCTCGGTCCTGTGCCGCCAGCCGATCGCGGAGGCTCTTCGGCCGGATGTCCGGCCAGTTCTGTTCTATGTAGTCCAAGCAGGCGGCGCGATCAGCTTCGCCGTACACCGCCGTCCAACCGGCAGGAATGTCGGCAAAGGTCGGCCATAGGCTGTGTTGTTCCTCGTCATTGATCAAGACGAGAAAATTGCCATTGTCGTCATCGAACGGGTTGATGCTCACGTGGTCCTCCCCACCTCCGAGTCGACCAGTGAAAGTGCTCAACGATATGGACACAAGGCGGCATCCCCCGCACCTCGCCTCCGCGTTGTTTGTCTCCCGTGGCCGATTTCAGCTACGACTTGACTAGTTGCAGGGCGCCAGCATATCCACTCTTCTTAACGCTGGTGCAGAAATCGGAGATCCCGACGTAGCCTGTTGCTGTGTCGCGGTCATTCGACTTCTCAGTCGACTCTCGAGCCCAAGTAGAGCAAATTTTGTCGGCGTTCGGCGAACGCGACTATTGGCTCGACCGGATGTCGAGGTTCGGAGGCCTCGACACGCTGGCCAGCCTGTCGGTGGAACCCGACGGCACGGTGACCGCCGTGATGGTCAAAGATGTGCGCCGCGGCCAGGAACGGTCGCCGATCGCCAAGTTCCTCCCGGTGCAGTGGCGGGTCGTACAACAGGAGCGTTGGCAGCCCGTCGGCGAGCGGCGGATACGGGGCGAGCTCAGCGTCACACCGCACGGCACTCCTGCGTATGCAGCGGGAACAGCACTGTTGATGCCCACGGCTGCAGGCTCACGGATCAGGTGCGTCGCCACGGTCGAGTTCAAGGCGCCACTGCTCGGCCAGCACGTCGAGAAGATCATGGGCCGGATGCTCACTCAGAACGTCACCGCGCTCCAGGACTTCACTGCCGAGTGGATCGACGTCCACTCATGATCGACCAAAGGGTGCACCACATACATGTGGTTCCATCCAGCGAAATAAGAAGCGCCGGCGCGAGCGCTGGCACCAGCGTCACCGCCGGTAGAACCGTCACGCCACCCCACACGGATGAGGACAGCAAATTCACAGGCAGG
The DNA here is from genome assembly GCF_001666875.1 of Mycobacterium sp. E802. NCBI lineage: Bacteria > Bacillati > Actinomycetota > Actinomycetes > Mycobacteriales > Mycobacteriaceae > Mycobacterium > Mycobacterium sp. E802. Next base: position 3,635 of record NZ_LZJD01000017.1, on the reverse strand, counting down.
CGGCCAGGAGACACAAAACCGGCGTTGCCGTTCTTTGACGGCCCCCATTGAGTTAGCCAGACATTGAAGCCGCACGGCCTTTTCAAGATCGTTTGACTAGAATTTGCGGAGGCAAACAACGGCGAACTTTGGGTGACAGCGACCGCACAGCCGTCTCGCATCGGGGACCTAATCTTCCCGGCGGCAAGAAAGCGATTGTTGACAAGTGAACTAAGTGGAAATGCAAATAAGCCGTCTGCGTTATTCAGGCCTGATTCAAATTTCGGAATATGTCTGCACCGCTCAACTCACGCTTGCCAGCACAAACGGCAATACCTCAGGCGCACCGGCCTCACGCAGCACGCTCGTCGCCATGGTCAGCGTCCAGCCGGTGTCGGTCAGGTCGTCGACCAACAGCACCGGCCCCTGCGGATCGAGTTGCGGTCGTTCCCAGGCACCGTCCAGGGCCGCCACTCGATAAGCCGAATTCACCGCGCTGACCGGTCGGTGTTCTGGCGTGTAGTTCAGGATGCCCAGGTCGGTCAGCCGCCCGATCTGGGCCAGTCGCCGCACGGTCGAGGAGATCAGCAGTGGATGTGTCTGTGAATCCAGGCCCATCACCGCGACCGGACGTCGGTCCCACTCCCAGGCCTTGAGCACCTCGACGGCCGCGCCGATCACATCGTCCGGCACTTCGCCGTCGGGTTCGGCGAGCAACCGCCGCAGCCGCGCCCCCCAGCCCAGGTCGGTGAGTCGTCCGATCGCGCGGCCGGGTGCAGCCCCCTCGGTGATCCGGCCGGACAAGGCCAGGCCCAGGGTACTCAGCCCGGTCGGCCACTGTCTGCGGGGTGCCACCAGCACTCCGGGCCTGGACAGGCGTTGTGCGGTATCGGTCAGAATTTCCTGTGCCACCGCGGCGGGGTAGTGCCGGCCCGTGCAGTTGTCACATCGCCCGCACTGCGCGCCCGATGTCAGCTCGGGATCGTCGAGCTGACTGCGCAGGAACACCATGCGGCAGCCGTCGGTGGACTGGTAATCCAGCATGGCCTGCTGTTCGCGGCGACGCGCCTCGTCCAACGCCCGGTAACGCGCCTCGTCATACGTCCAGGGCACGCCGGTGCCGATCCAGCCGCCTTTCACCCGGCGGACGGCACCGTCGACGTCGAGCACCTTGAGCACCATCTCCAGGCGGGACCGGTTGAGATCAACCAGCGGTTCCAGCGCCTGGGTGGACTGTGGACGGTCGGCCTCCAGGGCCCCGATGACGTTGCGCACCATGGGTTCTGACGGAAAGGCCACGGATGCGAAGTACCGCCAGACGTCCTGATCTTCGGTGCCAGGCAGCAAGATCACCTCGGCGCTGCCACCATTGGTCCTCCTCGCGTCCGGGACAGTCGCGCGCCCGGCACGCCCCACCTGCTGGTAGTAGGCGATCGGGGACGACGGTGCGCCAAGGTGCACCACGAACCCCAGGTCGGGTTTGTCGAAACCCATGCCCAACGCAGACGTCGCCACCAGGGCCTTGACCCGGTTCTCCAGCAGATCGGCTTCCAGTTGCTCGCGCTCGGTAGGGTCGGTGGACCCGGTGTAGGCCGCAACTTTGTGGCCGTTCTCGGCCAACAGTGCGGCCACGTCGTGGGCTTGAGCCACTGTCAAGGTGTAGATGATCCCGGAGCCCGGCAAGGCGTCCAGGTGCGCCGCGATCCAGGCGGCCCGTTGCGCGGGCGTCCTCACCTCGACCACCGACAGCCGCAACGACTCACGGTCCAGGCCGCCACGCAGCACCAAGGTGTCGGATCCGCCGACGCCCAACTGCGCTGCCACATCACCGACGACCCGATCGTTGGCGGTCGCCGTGGTCGCGAGAACCGGTATCTGCGAACCCAATTCACTCACCAACGTGCGGATGCGTCGGTAGTCCGGCCGGAAGTCGTGTCCCCAGTCGGAAACGCAGTGCGCCTCGTCCACCACCACCAGACCCGCGTCGGCCGCCAACGCGGGCAGCACGTTGTCCCGGAAGTCGGGATTGTTGAGCCGCTCCGGGCTGACCAGCAGCACATCGAGTTCCCCATCGGCCACCTGCCGATGGATCGCATCCCACTCGGTGACGTTGCCGGAGTTGATCGTCGCCGCGCGGACGCCGGCGCGCTCGGCGGCGGCGACCTGGTTGCGCATCAACGCCAGCAGCGGCGAGACGATCACCGTCGGACCGTGGCCTGAAGCGCGCAGCAGTTTGGCCGCGATGAAGTAGACCGCGGATTTTCCCCACCCGGTCCGTTGCACCACCAGGGCGCGGCGACGCTGCACCACGAGGGCTTCGATGGCCGCCCATTGATCATCACGAAGCCGCGCCGCGGGGCCGGCCAACTGTTCGAGGATCGACTGGGCCTGCTCGCGGGTTGCCATGGCCCCATGATGCCGACCGGAGCCGACACTCTCCTATTTCGACAAACCCATCCCCTCCCGACACCGGGTCCGGTAGACGTGAAGCATGCATATGGGGGGATATGTAGGGCGCGTCGGCGGGCTGGCCGTTGCCCTCGGGGTGGGATGTGCGGTGACCATGGGGATGGGGTGTGGGGCTGCGACGGCCGACCCCACGGATTCGTCCGCCTCGTCCACCAAGGACACCTCCACCAAGAGGGCAGGCGTCGAGGCTCGCGACCACGAGGCGAAACGAAAAACGACGTCGCGAATCCGCAAGGCCGACGAGTCGGCGTCACCCCGCGAAGCCGTCGACAAGGTGACCACCACAGTGCGTACTGCGGTGCGGGACGTATTGGATTCTGTCGGCCTCGATCGGGCTGATATCGATGTGCCCGCAGCGAAGACGTCACCTACCACCAAGGTTTCGCCGAAGCGCAAGGCCAAGACCGTCGAGCGGCAGCAGCCGGACACCTTGCGAGAACAAGTTCGACACGAAACCGACAGCGAGACAGCCGAGCCGGATACGACGACACCGGTGACCGTCGACGTCGACGCCGCCATCCCCAAGTCAACCCCCACCACCGGGGCCCGCGTGGTGTCGGTGATCACCGTGGATCCGGTTCCGCACCTGCCGGCACCGCCGAAGATCGAGAAGGTACAAATCCGGGAAACCGCCGAGGACGTCGCCGATGTCCCGGCGACGGTGACGCAGGCCATCTCCACCGTGATCAACACCGTGCTCAACCCGTTCTCGGTGAACTCGACGCCGAACGCTCCGGCCGAGCCGCCCACCGCATGGGCCATGTTGGCCTTCGCGCGGCGTGAGTTCGACAAGACGTTACGTCAACCGCAGGACCTTCTGACCCAGGTCGACACCCTCACCAGCGCAGTGACCGCGGCCGGATCCGTCGCCCTCGCGCCCGGCATCGTCGTCCCTCCCGAACTGACCGATCGTGTCGTGGCGACCGCGGGTCCGTCACTGACCGACCAGATCACGGTTCTCGGCATGGAGGCGATGAAGGCCGTCTCCCAGGTCGTCGGGGTCAACATCACGATGAAGCTGGGTGAGCTGATCACCACCCCGACCCCGCCGTGGTTCACCACGATCGGACTGGACGTCACCAAAGAGACCTACGAGGGTGGCGACGTCTGGGTGATCACCCCACCCAACCCCACCGGCGAACGCGTCATTGCCGTGCATGGCAGCGGATTCGTGTACAACCCCAACA
>NZ_LZJD01000016.1:0-1317 GCF_001666875.1 Mycobacterium sp. E802 | reverse complement strand
GCGACCCTCACGTAGGAAACGGCGCGATAGCAGGCATGCGCCGCCGCCTCCACCTCCGCCCGGCGCACCTGCCTTCTGAAGATAGTGGTTTGAGTATCGACGGATGTGGCAATTACTGGTGGCGACAAACCCATACTGTTCCTACGTCGATCGGAATGACAATGATCGTGCTCGGCATCATCCTTCTGTTGATCGGCTATTTCGCCGGTATCTCGATCCTTTATACGATCGGCGGAATACTCGTGGTGATCGGCATCATCCTGTGGATTCTCGGAGCCGTCGGTCGTCCCGTGGGCGGGCGAAAAGTTTGGTTCTGACCACGGCGGAAGGTGTATAGCGCCTTACACTTTCCGCCTACGGCCGTTGCGGTGGAGCGTCAACCCGTGCGGAAATCTGTTGAGCAATCTTGACAGCAGAGTCCGCGGGGTTGGCGCTACACGTATTGACGTCGACCACCACATTGTTGTTCGCGGTCAACGCGCGGCCACATGCCCAGCCACCTTCCTTCGCGTTTGACTGGGTGGCGACCGTGCTCAGCACACCGTTCTCGTCGGTGATGGGATCGGCATCCCACAGCGAGCCGGTTTGCGTGTGGGTGTAGTGCTTACACGCCGGCCACTGCTTGGCCGAGGAGTCATAGAACGCCTTGGCCTGGTCGGCGTTGGCGAACAACACCACCGCCTGGTGGGCGTAATGCGCCGAGGTTTCGGGGTCCCGCAGCGTCACCTCCCGCATGTCGGTGAACCCGCTGTCGGCGTAGGTCAGCGCCTGCGCCGCACCGTCGACGGCGAGGCACTCGCGCGGCTCCATTGTCGAACTGTCATCCGACATTTCGGAACCGGTGGACGCCACCGTCATTCCCTGTGCCGCCATCGCCGCGTCGATCTGTTCCGGCGACAGCAACAACCGGGGCAATATTTTCTGGGTGAGTGGTACCGGCGCAAACGATGTGATCATCGGTTTGTTGTTGGTCGTCGTCTCGGCCGTTTGTTCTTCGGTTTTCCCGCCGCAGCCCGCGGCCAGGACACAGGTGGTGGCAATGGCGATCGTGGTTGTCACAAAGCGCATTCGAAACTCCCCCTTGGACGCATGGTGGCCAATTCCAGGGAAACAACGAAGTCACATTCGGCGCAGAACATCGGTGGTACTGGGTGAAGTATTTTCGCAAACGTTACCGAAACACCATCAGCCAGGACAGGGCTATGCGCCCCTTAGCGCTCCAGCACGGGTTTGCATTCCGCCCGAGTTGGGTCATTTGCCTTAGTGCCTTGATTTCTCGGATGCCAGCGCGTCGAGAATGGTTTTGACCTCGACGTT
>NZ_LZJD01000015.1:0-131064 GCF_001666875.1 Mycobacterium sp. E802 | reverse complement strand
TCGTCGACCTCGGCCACCCATCGCCCGGCCGCCACCTCCGACTTTCCGTAGGCGACGTGACGGGCCACCAGGCGGGCGATCCGCTCGTCATCTCCGATTGCGCAGAACCAGGTCTCGTCGATCTCGGCGGCAACCGTCGACCACGCCGGGTCATCGAGCAGTAAGTAATTGCCCTCGGTGAGCACAACTGCGGCTTCCGGGGACACCGGGATCGCGCCGGCGATCGGTTGCTCGATGTCGCGCTCGAATCCCGGCGCGTAGACCACCTCCGTCCGAGCCCGGATTCGACGCAGCAGCGCCGCGTAGCCGGCAACGTCGAAAGTGTCGGGCGCCCCCTTGCGGTCCAGCCGCCCCAACCGGCGCAGCTCGTCGTCGGCCAGGTGGAATCCGTCCATCGGAACGTGGGCCACCGCGACGTCGCCGAGCCGGGCGCGGGCGGCGACAGTCAGCGCCTCGGCCAGAGTGGACTTACCGGCGCCAGGCGCGCCGGTGATCCCGACGACGGCAGTTCCCGGCTCGGCCGCGCGGGCCAACACCCGGGTCAGGAGTTCGTCGAAGGTGGGCATAGCGGTGCCATTGTCGCTCAGTTCGGCGGGCCAGTTCTCCGGCGGCCGGTGCCCAACGTCGGGGGGACGAGGTAGAACTGGCAGAGGTGTATCGCACGGAAGGCGGAGCAATTGGCGAGAATTCGCTGGTGGATCGGCCTGGCCTGTTGTGCGGTACTGCTGGCCGGGTGTGCGGATGCCACGGTGATCGGCGGCCGGGCCACCTCGATGTTGTTCCTACCCGACCGGGTGGGCGGCCTACCGGTGACCGACGGCCACAGCGGCACCCGTCCCGATGCACCCGCACCGCGGCGCCAGGCCGAGAACACCGATGGCGGCCAGATCGACGATCTGGCGCTGATCGCGATCGACGACATCGAAGATTTCTGGTCACAGAACTACCGCGGCGGTTCCCTACCCGGCGAGTTCACGCCCGTCTCCCAGGTGGTGTCGTTCAACTCGGACGTGTCCCCCGGCCTTGAGCTCTGCGGGGAGAGCACCGTCGGGTTGACCAACGCCTTCTACTGCTTCAAGAGCGATGTCTTGGCCTGGGATCGCGGCGTGGCGATTCCGGTTGCCGCACAATATTTCGGCCAGATGGGCGTGGTCGCGGTGATGGCCCACGAATACGGCCACGCCGTCCAACAACAAGCCCGCCTGGTGGCCCGTCACGTCGCCTACGGAAAGTCGGAGGTGGCGGCCGGGCGATGGGTGGCCGAGGTCGACGAAGCCAACGCGCGGTTGGTGGCGCCGACGGCGGTGCGGGCCGATCTGGTGGTCACACCGACGTCGCGGTGACCGGCCGGCCTTCAGAAAGAGGCTTACGCGCATAACCGAGGAGATAAACTCGCCTCTCGCGATCCGAGAGGCGAGTTTTCTGTTGATGTCATCGAAGAGCAACCCGCGTATCGATCGCACCGTGCGCAAGGCCATCACCGGCGCGTCCATCGGCAACGCGGTGGAGTGGTTCGACTTCGCCATCTACGGCTTCCTGGCCACCTACATCGCCACCAATTTCTTCCCGGCCGGTAACGAAACAGCTGCGCTGCTCAACACTTTCGCCATCTTCGCCGCCGCATTCTTCATGCGTCCGCTCGGGGGATTCGTGTTCGGTCCGCTGGGGGACCGGTTCGGGCGTCAGCGCGTTCTCGCCGTGGTGATCCTGCTGATGTCGGCCGCCACACTCGGCATCGGGATACTGCCCACCTACGCCACCATCGGTGTGGCCGCCCCGTTGCTGCTGCTCGTGCTGCGCTGCCTGCAGGGGTTCTCCGCCGGCGGCGAATATGGTGGCGGCGCAGTCTATCTCGCGGAGTACGCGACCGACCGCCGGCGCGGGTTGACGGTCACTTTCATCGCGTGGTCGGGAGTGCTGGGATTCTTGCTCGGCTCGGTGACCGTCACGCTGCTGCAGGCATTACTGCCGCCCGACGCGATGGAGAGCTACGGCTGGCGGATCCCGTTTCTGATCGCCGCGCCGCTGGGCCTGGTCGGGCTCTACATCAGGCTGCGACTCGACGACACCCCGGAATTCGCCAAACTCGACGACGCCGATCGGGTGGCCACCTCACCGCTGCGGGAAGCGGTGGGCACCGCACGCCGCGCGATCTTGCAGGTGATCGGCCTGTTCATCGTCTTCAATGTCGGCTACTACGTCGTCTTCACCTTCCTGCCGACGTACTTCATCAAGACGTTGCACTTCAGCAAGACCGAGGCGTTCGTCTCGATCACGCTGGCCAGCCTGGTGGCGTTGATCCTGATCCTGCCGCTGGCCGCACTGTCCGACCGGATCGGGCGCAAACCGCTGCTGCTGGCCGGGTCGGCCGGATTCGTGGCGTTGGCGTATCCACTGTTCCTGCTGATGAATACGGGATCGGTGGTCGCTGCCATTACCGGACACTGCCTGTTGGCCGCCATCGAGTCTGTGTACGTGGCCACGGCGGTCACCGCCGGTGTCGAGTTGTTCGCCACCCGCGTGCGTTACAGCGGATTTTCGATCGGCTACAACATCGCGGTGGCCGTGTTCGGCGGGACCACACCGTATGTCGTCACCTGGCTCACCGCGGCGACCGGCAACGCCCTGGCCCCGGCGTTGTATCTGGTCGCCGCCGGCATCGTCTCGGTGCTCACCGTCTTGACCTTGCGCGAGAGTGCGGGCCGGGCGTTGTCGAGCATGGATGGCCCAACCGGGCAGCAACGTGTCACGATGACACCGTGAGTGCGACGAAAGGCCGCGCGCCCAGGGGTAGTGTCGGGCTCCGCCCGACGAAAGCCGACGTGGCCAGGCTGGCCAACGTCTCCACGGCGACCGTCAGTTATGTGCTCAACAATGTCGAGGGACAACGGATCTCGGAGCAGACCCAGGCAGCGGTGCGCAAGGCCGCGGCTGATCTCGGCTATCGCCCCAACCTCGCGGCACGCAATCTCGCGGTCGGCGGTAGCGGGGTGGTGCTCTACATCGTGCCGCGGACGGACCTCGGCGAGTTGCCACTCGAGGTCGGCAGTCGCCTGACCACGGCGCTCGGCCGGCACGGCATTGTGCTGTCGATGCAGCTCGAGACCGACGACGGGCAGAACATCGTCGACGCGGTGGCCAACCTCAACCCCGTCGCTGTGGCCGGCGTGTTTCCGTTGACCGGCGCCGCAGCGGCGGCGGTCGAGGCCGCGAAGATCCCGCAGATCTACCTGGGCAGCGAAAAGCTGCGTGCGCTCGGGTCGTTGCATCGGACCGTCGGAGCGATGCGGGTGGAGCACCTCATGTCGCGCGGCCACACCCGGTTGGCCTTCGCCTACTCCGGCGCCGAGGTCCTGCGACCACTCGGTGACTACTGGTTGTCCGGTCTGCGGGTGGCCGCAGGCGAGCACGGTTTGCCCGAGATCGAGGTCGGGAGCGTGGCCACCGATGGATCCGACGCGGCCGGGGTGGTGTCGACGTGGGTGTCGGCGGGTGTGACGGCCGTGTGCGCGCAGAGCGACGAGACCGCGTTCGTGGTGCTACACGGGATGCGCGAGGCCGGCTTCCGGTGTCCGGACGACCTCGCAGTCATGGGGGTGGACGCGATACCGCTGGGCGCGGTGAGCTCCCCGCCGCTGACGTCGGTCGTGTTCGACGCCAAGACGATCGTCGATGCCGCGGTGCCGGCCATGATGGCCGAACTCGGGTATCCCACGGTCGCTGACGCCGAGGGCAGCGACCCGGCCGCACTCATCGTGCGCGACAGCACCTGAGCATTACACCTGAACGGAAAGCCGTAACCGTATTGGGCCTTGTCCCGTGGTCGACTCGACGTGTAACTTACGCGGGTAAGTAACTCTCCGCAGCCCTCAGAGAGGTGGACCGCCGTGAGTGTGAGCACCACCAGTGACGTGTACTTCGACCCCTACGACGTCGAGATCAACGCCAACCCGTATCCGACGTTCGCTCGACTCCGCGAGGAGTCCCCGCTCTACTACAACGAGCAACACGACTTCTACGCATTGAGCCGGTTCGCCGATGTCAACAAGGGGCTCGTCGACCACGAGACCTTCAGCTCGGCTCGCGGCGCGATCATCGAACTGATCAAGGCCAACATCGATATCCCTTCAGGGGCTTTGATTTTCGAGGATCCGCCGATCCACACCGTGCACCGCAAACTGCTGTCGCGGATGTTCACCCCACGCAAGATCAATGCGCTGGAACCCAAGATCCGGGAATTCTGCGCGCAGTCGCTGGACCCGCTGGTCGGTACCGGAAAGATCGACTTCATCAAGGATTTCGGAGCGATCATGCCGATGCGGGTCATCAGTGCCCTGCTGGGCATTCCCGAAGACGACCAGGAAATGATCCGCGACCACGGCAACGAACAACTGCGCACCGAGGCCGGCAAGCCGATGAAAGCCGCGCAAGAGGGTCTGGTCGACGGCTCGATCTTCGAGACTTACATCGACTGGCGCAAGGACAATCCGTCCGACGACATCATGACGGATCTGCTCAACGTCGACTTCACCGATGAGCACGGCGTCACCCGTAAGCTCACCCGCGAGGAACTGCTCATCTACATCAACGTGGTGGCCGGAGCGGGTAACGAGACCACCACCCGGCTGATCGGTTGGGCGGCAAAGGTACTCGCCGAACACCCGGATCAGCGCCGGCAGCTGGTGGAGAACCCGGCGCTGATCCCGCAGGCGATCGAGGAGCTCCTGCGGTTCGAACCGCCGGCGCCGCATGTGGCCCGCTACGTGACCCGCGACGTCGAGTTCCACGGCCAGACCGTTCCCGAAGGCAGCGTGATGATGATGCTGATCGGTGCGGCCGTCCGCGACAGCCGCCAGTTCCCGCCCGACGGTGAGGTTTTCGACATCCACCGCGAACAGCGCCAGCACCTGGCGTTCAGCGTGGGCACCCATTACTGCCTGGGATCGGCGTTGGCGCGGCTGGAGGGGCGGATCGCCCTGGAGGAGATGCTCAAGCGGTTCCCGGAGTGGGACGTCGATCTCGACAACGCCGTGCTGTCGCCGACTTCGACTGTCCGAGGCTGGGATTCGATGCCGGCATTCATCCCGTGACCGCCGCGCTGACCGTCCCCAAGGACTGGGCCGACGTCACACCGGAGTGGTTGACGGCCGCGTTGGCCGACCATCACCCGGATGCGGTGGTGGACAGTGTGTCCGTCGACATGCGTGACGACGGCACCAACCGTCGTGCGCGCCTGTCGGTCACGTACAAGCCCGGGCCTGCTGGTCCGGCCACGGTGTTCGCCAAGGCCGTCGACCCCGGTCACAAGGAAATGATCAAGTACACCAGCGGGCTGTTGCACGAGCCGCGGTTGTTCAACTCGAAGGTCGAGCTGCCGCTGGAACATCCGGTCGTGTACTGCGCCCCGATCGACGAGGCCGGCGAGGATTTCGTGCTGGTCATGGAGGACCTCACCGCTCGCGCCGCCGATCCGCGTGATGCCACCAGGCCGTTGACGGTGGAACAGGCCGCCCAGGGCGTGCGCGGCCTGGCTCGGCTGCACGGTGCGTTCTGGGGTGAGCGGGTGCGCCGGCCGGGTTTGGGCTGGCTCGAGCCGTTCGAGCCATGGGACGGCATGCAGTGGGCTCCGTTGCCCGCAGCGCTGGAGCGTCTCGGTGACGACGCCCCCGCCTCGGTGCACGCGTTGAGCATCGACCAACTGGTGGAGCGCATTTGGAAGCCCTTCATCCGCACCCTCACCGCTCCAGGCGCTTCGCAGACTCTCCTGCACGGTGACCCGCATATCGGGAACACCTATGTGGTGCCCGACGGGGATGTCGGCTTCTTGGACTGGCAGGTGGCCCGTCACGGCAACTTCTCGCTGGATCTCGGTTACTTCCTGCAAGGCGCCCTGACCACCGAGGACCGGCGGGTGGCCGAGCGTCAGCTTCTGGAGGAGTACCGGGACGCTCTCGGCCTGCCGGCCGAGGAGCTGCCGTCGCCCGACGAGATCTGGTTGCGGTACCGCGCCTCGGTGGCGCACGGCCTGATGACGTGGCTGGCCACCGCCAGCGCGGGCGAGCTGTGGCAGCGCCCGGACATCGCCCTGGCGCTGGCGCAACGCTATTCGGCCGCCTACGAGGATTTGCAGACGGCGCAGGCGCTGGCCGATCTCATCGATTAGCCGCTATAACCAAAATCGCCCGCCGCGCGGTGCGTGCACCTAACCTGTCCGGCATGACAGGTGTGGTGGTAACAGGTGCAGCGTCAGGGATCGGTCGGGCCAGTGCGGAGGCACTGATCGCGGACGGACGACGGGTTTCGTTGTGGGACATCGCTCCCGAGGTCCGCGATGTGGCCGGGGCGTTGGGTATGCCCTTCGCGGTGATCGATGTGTGTGACACCGATGCACTGGCAGCGGCGGTCGAGGAGGCAGCCCAGGCGCTCGACGGGATCGACGGGCTGGTACACGCGGCGGGCCGGGTGCTGGCCGAACCGGTCGGCGCCTACACCGAGGAATCCTGGGACGCCGTGCTCGATGTGAACCTGCGGGCCCAAGCGCTGCTGATGCAGTTGTTGTTGCCGCATCTGGAGAAGTCCGCGAAAGATGGTGGGTCACCCGCGGTGGTCGGCATCTCGAGCATCGAAGGCCTGGCTGCCAATCCGTTCATCCCGGCCTACTGCGCGTCAAAGGCTGGGCTGCTCGGCATGACGAGGTCGATGGCTGCTCAGTTGGGGCCGTTGGGTATTCGCGTCAACGCGGTGTGTCCCGGCTTCATCCAGACCCCGATGCTCCAGATCGCGTTGGACGTCGAGGAGATCCGGGCGAGCTTCGAGCAGGCCGCGCCGCTGGGCCGGCTCGGGCAGCCGGATGAGATCGGGTCCGCCGTGGCGTTCCTGATGTCACCGAAGGCGTCGTTCATCACCGGTACGCAGTTGGTCGTCGACGGGGGAGTGACCAGCCGTCACGCGTGAGACGGACGGGTTGTCCGGCGCGGTAGTCCTTACGGGACGCTGTGGCGAATGTGTAGCTTCCTGTTGTGACAACGCGGTATTTCTCGAGAAGGTACACACTCGTCACAGCGTGCTGAAAGGGATAGTTGCCTGGGCGTCCAGATGCGACGGCCTCCGACGTCCAGGCGCGTCGCGGCGCACCTATGCGGGATTCATCCGGAAGACCCGCGGCCGACCTAGTCGCTGGCGGGCAGCGGCTTGGCTTCCTTGAGGTTGAGCGCGGTGTCACCGATCGACAGCGTGCCGGCGCCGGCCTTGGTGACGAGGACCTCCGCACCACCCTCGTCGACGTAGCGCTTGCCCATCAGGTTGCCGTCGGAGAACGCCGGGTCGAGCGTTGCGTCGGAGTCTTTTTCGGCATCCAGGGCGATCATGGCCACCCCGCCGGCACGCAGATCGTCGAGGCTGTCGGCGCTGCGCACCACGATGACCTGGGTGTCACAGACCTGGCTCTGGAGGCGGGTACCGTTTTTGATCATGCTGGCTCCTTAGAGACGAGTTCGTCGACGAGTTGGCGGCGCAGGACCTTGCCGGTCGGGTTGGTGGGCAGTTCGTCGCGGAACACCACCCGGTCCGGGGTGCGCGATCCGCGTAGTTGCTTGCGGACATGATCCCGCAACGCGTCGGGGTCGGGTGAGGTGCCCTCCACCGGAACCACGACCGCCACGATGATCTGTCCCCACTGGGGATCCTCGGGGCCGACGACGGCTACGTCGCGGACCTCGGGATGCTCGACGAGCACGTCCTCGATCTCGGCCGGGGCGATGTTCTCCCCGCCGCGGATGATGGTGTCGTCGGAACGCCCGCCGATGAACAGGTAGCCGGCCTCGTCGAGCATGGCGACGTCTTTGGTGGGGAACCAGCCCTCGGCGTCGAGCACCGATCCGATGTCGGTGTAACGACCCGACACCTGCTCGCCGCGGACGAACAGTTCACCCGTCTCCCCGGCGCCCAGCACAGTGCCGTCCTCGGCACGGATCTGCACCTCGATACCGGGCACCACCTGGCCGACGGAGCCGAGCCGGCGGGCCGCAGCCGCGTCGTCGGCCGCCAGCGCCTCGCGGTGATCGTCGGGGCCGAGAACGGCGATGGTGGAGCTGGTTTCGGTGAGGCCGTAGGCGTTGACGAAGCCGACGTTCGGCAGCAGTTGCAGTGCCTTGCGGACCAGGGGCAGCGCCACCTTCGAGCCGCCGTAGGCCAGGTTGCGCAAGGTGGGCAGCTCGACGCCGGCAGCCTCGAGGGCGGTGACGATGCGATCCAGCATCGTCGGCACCACGGTGGCCGACGTGACGCCCTCGGTGCGGACCAGCTGCACCCACCTGTCGGCGTCGAAGTGCCGCAGGTAGACCATCTTGCGGCCGGCGTACAGGTTCGACATGGCCGCGCTGACGCCGGCGATGTGATACGGCGGAACACAGATGAGCGCCGCGTCTTCCTCTGCGGCAGAGGCGAATTCGACGGTTCCAGTGATGTAGCTGGTCAGATTGTTGTGGGTGAGCTCGACGGCCTTGGGACGTGAGGTGGTACCCGAGGTGAACAGCACGACCGCGACGGCGTCGGGATCGGCGAATTCGGCGGCAGGTTCCGTTTCGCGTGCTGCGGCGAGAAACTCGTCAGAGGTGATGACCTGCTTGCCCGCTCCGGCGACCACGTCGGCGTATTCGGCGTCGGCGACCACCAGGGGATCGGGCAGGCGTTCGATCAACTCGTGCAGACCGTCGCGGCTCAGCCGGTAGTTGAGCGGGGTGAACGGGACGGCGGCGCGCGCGGAGGCGAACAGCAGCAGTGGCAGCAGCGCGCCGCCGGTGCCCACATACGCCACGTGCGCGGCCCCGGAGGCGGCGATGACGCCGGCACCGCCGTCGGCCAGGTCGCTGACCTCCTGGGTGGTCAGACGGAGGTCGTCGGACACGACGGCGGTGCGGTCGGGCCCGCCCGATACCGCCATCTCCAGCAGCAGTGAGATGCTCACAGGCCCTGCCCCGGCGCGTCGATGAAGATGTCGATGATCGGATTGTCCCCGCCGCCGTAGCGCGAGAGGTCGGTGACGCCGGACTCGGTGAGCACCTCGGAGTCGATGAATGTCTTGCCGTTCACCTCGGCGGCCGGGCGCGACAGGATCTCCACGGCCGCGTCGGCCATGATCTCGGGCTTGCGGGAGGACTGCGCCAGGTTCTGCCCGTCGGCAAGGTTTGTGACCGCGGAGGTGACGATGTAGGTCTCGGGCCACAGGCAGCTGAAACCGATGCCCGCATCGGCATATTCGGATGCCCAGCCAAGAGACAGCAGCGTCATGCCGTACTTGGACAAGGTGTAGGACGGGTGGGCGCCCAGCCAGTAGGGGTTCATGTTCATCGGCGGGGCCAGCGTCAGCACATGCGGGTTCGTGGACTTGCGTAGGTGCGGCAGCGCGGCCTTGGTGAGCAGGAACGTGCCGCGGACGTTGATGTCCATCATCAGGTCGAACTTCTTGGCCGACAGGGCCTCGGTGGGTTCGGTGGCGATGGCGCTGGCGTTGTTGATCACGATGTCGACGCCGCCGAAGTGCTCGACGGCAGTCTCGATGGCGCGGGCCACATCCTCTTCTTTACGTACGTCGCCCACCACCGCGACGCCCTTGCCGCCGGCGGCCTCGACGTCGGCGACCGCGGTGTGAACGGTGCCGGGGAGCTTCGGATGGGGCTCGGCGGTCTTGGCCAGCAGCACGACGTTGGCCCCGCGGCGGGCGGCGCCGAGCGCGATGGCCAGGCCGATTCCGCGGCTACCGCCGGACACGACCAGCGTGCGGTCGGTGAATGACTCTTGCTGGCTGGACATGGTCCTCCTCGTCGAGCGCAGCAACCCGCTGTTGCGCCGTCGTCAACGGTACTGTCAACCGTACCCAAATGGTATTGGCATTCTCATTTTTAGCAAGTCTCGTAATCGGGTCGATCGGCGCCCTTGGAATCGTCGCTCACCACATCGGTTCGGCGCTGGCGGCGCCGGTCCTCGGGACGCAGGTCGCAGCGTTCCCGACCAGTACACGCCCCACATTTCCCCTGTGCGGTATTGGCATTCTCATTTTTAGCAAGTACGTTATCCACTGATGAGCGAGCAACCTGTCCCTCCGGTAGAGACTCCGTCTGGTATTCCGCTGGAACCGGTCTACGGACCGAGTGACCGTGCGGTCGAGCCGCCGGCGCCGGGGACCTATCCCTTCACGCGCGGCAACTTCGCCTCCGGCTACCGCGGCAAGACCTGGACGTTTCGCCAGTATTCGGGCTTCGGCACCGCCGAGGAATCCAACCGCCGATACCGCTACCTGCTCGATCAGGGCGGTACGGGCCTGTCGGTGGCGTTGGACCTGCCGACCCAATGTGGCTACGACTCCGACGACGAGGAGTACGGCGAAGAAGTCGGCCGCGTCGGCGTCGCTGTCGACACCCTGGCCGACGCCGAGATTCTGTTCGATGGCATCCCACTGGACAAGATCAGCACCAGCTTCACCATCAACGGCACCGCGGCCATCCTGCTGGCGTTCTACGTCGCGGCGGCGGAGAAGAAAGGTGTGCCGCGCGAGAAACTCACCGGCACCATCCAGAACGACATCCTCAAGGAGTACGCCTCCCGTGGCACCTGGATCTGGCCGCCCGAGCCGTCGCTGCGCCTGATCGCCGACACCATCGAGTTCTGTGCCGCCGAGGTGCCGCGGTTCAACGCGATCTCGGTGGCCGGCGCGCACTTCCGCGACGCCGGAGCCAACGCCATCCAGGAGATGTCGTTCACCCTGGCCGATGGCGTCACCTACTGCGACACGGTCGTCGAGCGCGGCCGGATGACGATCGACAAGTTCGCGCCGCAGATCTCGTTCTTCTTCTACACCCACGGTGACTTCTTCGAGGAGATCGCGAAGTACCGGGCCGGCCGTCGTCGCTGGGCCACGATCGTGCGGGAACGCTACGGCGCGACCACGGACAAGGCCTCGATGTTCCGGTTCGGCTGTGTGGCCGGCGGTGCGTCGCTGTATGCGCCCCAGGCCCAGAACAACCTGGTGCGGGTCGCGTACGAGGCCATGGCCGCCGTGCTCGGCGGTGTGCAGTCGATGTTCACCGCGGCCTGGGATGAGCCGTTCGCGCTGCCGTCGGAGGAGTCGGCCACGTTGGCGCTGCGCACCCAGCAGATCCTGGCCTACGAGACCGGGGTGACGAAGGTGGCCGATCCGCTCGGCGGGTCGTACTTCGTCGAGGCACTCACCGATGCCACCGAGGCCAAGATCATCGAGATCATGGACGACCTGGAGAAGCACGGCGGGATGGTCCGGTGCATCGAGGACGGTTACCTGCAGGGCCTGATCGCCGACGAGGCGTTCAAGATCCACCAGGAGACCGAGTCCGGGGCCCGGCCTGTGGTCGGGGTCAACAAGTTCGTCGTCGACGAGCCCGCACCCGACATCGCGACGTACGAACTCGACGCCGAGGGGCGCGATCTGCAGCTCAAGCGACTGTCGAAGGTCAAGGCCGAACGTGACGACGTCGCGGTCAAAGAAACATTGGCCGCGTTGGCCAGAGGTGCCGAAGGAGACGACAACCTGATGCACCGGCTGATCGACTGCGCCAACGCGTATTGCACAGTGGGAGAGATGGTGTCGACGTTGAAATCGGTGTGGGGCGAGTTCCAGCAGCCGGTGGTGTTCTAGATGGCTGAATCCGCTCCCACCCAAGCCCGCCCGGCCCGCGTGCTTGTCGCAAAGCCGGGGCTCGACGGTCATGACCGCGGCGCCAAGATCGTCGCACGTACCCTGCGCGACGCCGGATTCGAGGTCATCTACACCGGCATCCGTCAACGCATCGAGGACATCGTGTCGATCGCGCTGCAGGAAGACGTTGCCCTGGTGGGTCTTTCGATCCTGTCCGGGGCACACGTCGCGCTGACCACGCGCACCGTCGAGGCGCTGCGGGCCGCCGACGCCGGGGACATCGCCGTCGTCGTCGGCGGCACCATCCCGCAGTCCGACGTCCAGAAACTTCTGGATGCCGGTGCGGCTGCGGTCTTCCCGACCGGTACCTCGCTGGAGACTCTGGTGACCGATGTTCGTGCCCTGACCGAGAAAGCGAACTGACATGCGCCTTGGTGTGATGATCGGGGCCGAGCGCGGCGACATGGCCCGCAAGGTCTCCAAGCTGGTCTCCGATATCGAGTGGGCCGACTCTGCGGGTCTGGCCACGGCCTGGATGCCGCAGGTGCCCGACGACTTCGACCTGCTGAGCATGGTGGCGTTGATGGCCTCGCACAGCACCCGGATCGAGCTCGGCACCGCGGTGGTACCACTGCAGGCGCAGCATCCCATTGCCCTTGCCCGGCAGGCGCTTTCGGTGCACGCCATTTCCAACGGCCGGTTGGCGCTGGGGGTGGGGCCGTCGCACCACTGGATCATCCGGGACATGCTGGGCCTGCCGTACGACAAGCCGGCCGCCTACACGCGTGACTATCTGCAGGTGTTGAATGCCGCGATTGCCGGGCCCGGTCCGGTCGACGTCGAGAACGATCACTTCACCGTGCACAACCCCACCGCGCTCGGCGCAGAAACCCCGATGCCGGTGTTGGTGGCCGCGCTCGGCCCGGTGATGTTGCAGATCGCCGGTGAACACGCCGACGGTACCTCGCTGTGGATGGCCGACGAGAAGGCGATCGGCGAGCACATCGCACCGAAGATCAACAAGGCCGCCGCGGAGGCCGGAAAGCCCGCGCCGCGTATCGTCGCCGGCATCCCCGTCACGCTGTGCGCCAACTCCGAGATCGAGGCAGCCAAGGAGCGGGCCAACCGCATCCTGGCCGAGGCCGAGACCTCTCCGAACTATCAGCGGTTGCTGGACCGGGGTGAGGCCCGCAATGTCGGGGACCTGTGCGCCGCGGGGGATGAGGAATCCATCCTCAAACGGTTCAAGCAGTTCGCCGATGCGGGTGTGACGGACCTGTCGGTGCGGTTGCTGCCAATCGGGGAGACCCGTGACGAGCTGATCGCTTCGAAGTACCGGACGCGTGAGGTGATCGCCGAACTCGCCAAGGCCGTGCGATGACCCGCCATCGCCGAAACGACGCTTTGTGGCGACTTCTCGGCCCCATCACGCCAAAAACCGTAGTCTCGGCGAAATGACGGGCCCTCTTGCGGGCGTCCGCATCATCGAGGTCGGCGTCATGCTGGCCGGGCCCTACGCCACCATGATGCTGGCCGACCTCGGCGCTGAGGTGATCAAGGTCGAGCCGCCGGGTGGAGAGATCTCCCGACAGGTGAGCGACAGCTACTTTGCCAGCCTCAACCGCGGCAAGCGCAGCATCTGCCTGGACCTGGCCTCGGAAGCGGGACAGGCGAAACTGCATGAGCTGGTGGCGGATTCGCATGCGTTGCTGGTGAACATGAAGCCGTCGGTGATCCGCCGCCTCGGTCTCACCTACGAAACTCTGCGCCGCGTCAACCCCAAGCTGGTCTGCGTCGCGATGACCGGCTTCGGGCTGGACGGGGGAGATGACCCGGCCTTCGACTACGTCATCCAGGCCGCCACGGGCGTGGCGGCGATGACCGGAGACCCGGACGGTCCGCCCACGCTGCCGGGCTACTCGTCGGCGGACAACTCCACGGGGCTGACCGCCGCGCTGGGACTGTTGGCGATGATCGTCTCGGGCGAGGGCGGCCAGGTGGATGTCTCGTTGCGCGACGTGATGCTCTCGCAGCTGAACTATCGGGCGGCGGCCTACCTCAACGACGGTGTCGAGCCGCGCCGCCACCCGTTCGGTGCGCATTCGTATTATGTTCCGGCACAGCTGTTCCCGACCGCCGACGGCTACCTCGCATTGTTCGTCACCCACGACGGATTCTGGAAGTCCTTCGCCGGAGAAGCCGGAATCGACGGTTTCGAGACCATGGCCGAACGGGCCGCGCGTCGTGACGAGGTCCTCGACGTGGTGACGGCGGCGTTGGCCACCGATACCGCAGCCGGCTGGGAATCGCGGCTCAAGCCGTTGGGAATCCCGGCGGCCGCGGTGCGTACGCTGCCGCAGGCCTTGGAGGCGACACCCGAGATGCTGGTGACGGCGGGGGACTTTCGGCTGGTCGGGACCCCGGTGCACGTCTCCGGTTACACGCCGGACTACCGGCCCGCACCGGCGTTCGACGAGTACGGACAGCCGTCGCCGGTTTCTGCACCAGGGTCATGATCGTTTGGATTCTGCGACCCTGCGGTGGAAACCGGCGCAGTCACCGGCCACGCGCTCAGTCTTCGTCGTAGGAAACCGTCACCGCATCACAGTCCGGGACGGCCTGGCAGGTCAGTACGTACCCTTCCGCCACCTCGTCGTCGTCGAGGGCGTCGTTGACGCGCATGGTGGCGGTGCCCTCAAGGAGCTTTGCCATGCAGGTGCCGCAGTTGCCGGCCTCGCACGAGAACGGCGGGGTCATACCGGCACGACGCGCGCTCTCCAGCAGGGTTTCGCCGGGTCTGCGCGGCACGGACAACTGCTCGCGGTCGAACACGATGGTGACCTTGCCGTCCGCGTCGCTGCCGGCCATCGGTTCTGCGGTCATGTGACTCCCCTGTGCACTATCATTCTGACTTAGAGAGAATACCATTCTCCATAAATGATAGTATCCTCTCAACCCGGCTGAGGTGTTCGCCGGGACTCACTTGGCAGTCTTCACGGAAAGGTCGGTGCGATGTGCCAGCGGGGTCGAGTTCGGTGACTGTCACCGATACCCGCGCCGTGCTCGCCTTCGACGACATCGAGTACACGTTGGCTGATCTCGACGCGCTGACCAGCGGGATGGCCACCACGCTGGAACATCGAGGGGTGCGCGCCGGCGATCGGGTGGCCATGATGTCGTCCAACCGTCCGGAGTTCGTCGTGGCGTTGCGGGCGATCTGGGGCCTGGGGGCGACGGCCGTGCTGATCAGCCCGGCTTGGAAATCGACCGAGGTGGCCCACGTCCTGGCGCTGACCGCGCCCGGCCATGCCGTGGGTGACCACGACGTGCTGGCAGCGCAGATGCCGATGCTGCACCTGGACGAGCCGATCACACCCGGCCTCCGGCAGTTCGACGCCCCTGACCCGGACTCCGACGCGCTGTTCGTCTTCAGCTCGGGAACCACCGGCCTGCCCAAGGCGGTGCGGCACACCCATCGCGGATTCGCCGCGGCCATCGAGCACTGGCGCGACGCGCTGGGGTTCACCAGTGCCGACCGGATGCAGATCATGACGCCGCCGTCACACATTCTCGGATTGCTCAACATCGCGATGGTGCTCGACACCGGCGCGTGGATGCGGCTGCACCGCCGCTTCGACGTCGACACCATGTTGCGGCACATCGAATCCGACCGGATCACGATCGAAATGGCCGTGGCGCCAATAGCTTTGGCTCTGGCCGGCCACCCGCAGCTGGAACGCTACGATCTGTCCTCGCTGCGCTACGTGATGTGGTGTGCCACCCCGGTGACCCGCAGTGTCGCCGAGACCGTCACCGAACGGGCCGGGGTGCGGTGGCTGACCGCATACGGCACCACCGAACTCCCGGTGATTGCCTGTAATCCGCTGGACGCCACACGGATCGACACCGTCGGGACCCCGGTACGCGGCGTCGACGTCCGCATCGGCGACGACGGCGAGATCCAGGTGCGGTCGGAGTCGGTGATGGCCGGCTACCTGCCCGCCGAAGCCACGGCCGACGTGTTCTGCGACCGGTGGTACCGCACCGGTGACCTCGGATACCTCGATGACGACGGTTACCTGCACATCACCGACCGCTCCAAGGAGATGGTCAAGGTCCGCGGATTTCAGGTCGCGCCGGCCGAAGTCGAGGCGGTGCTGCACGGGCATCCTTCGGTCGACGACTGTGCCGTGTTCGGCGTGGCCGATGCGGCTGACGGCGAGGCCGTGGTGGCCGCCGTGAGGACAAGCTCAGCGGTGTCGGCCGAGGAGCTCATCGACCTGGTCGGTGAGCGGCTGGCCTCGTACAAGCGGCCCAGCCGCGTGGAGTTCGTAACCGAGATACCGCGGTTACCTTCCGGAAAGGTATTGCGACGAGTGCTGAAGGAGCGGCATGGACGTTCGTCTGACGTCTGAACAGCAGCAGCTGCGAGAGGCCGCAGCGAAACTGGCCGATGACCTCGGACCGGATGCGGTCGGAGAATTGGCGGATAAGGGTCGGATCTCCCGGCTGGAAAGCACGGTCGCCGCGACAGAATGGCGCACCCTGCGGTCCGACGGGGCCTCCGGCGTGGAAGTGGCGATCATCGCCGAGGAGTTCGCCCGCGGCCTGGTCGACGTGCCGTTCCTCGGGCCGGTGCTCGCCGATGATCTGAGTCGTCGCCTGGACCGGGCGGTTCCGGTCGGGGTCGACGAGGCCGCCACCGCCGGTGTGGATCTGACCCACAGCACGGTGGGCGTGGTGGAATCGCCGGCCGAACTCGGGGAGTTGTCGGCCGAAGATGCGCTGCGCTGGAAGGCTTTGGCGTTGGCGGCCACCAGCGCAGATCTGGTGGGCGCCGCCCGCGGCGCACATGCGCTGGCCGTCGACTACGCCAAAGTTCGTGAGCAGTACGGCTCCACGATCGGCTCGTATCAGGCCATAGCGCATCTGCTGGCCGAGGGGTTGGCCTTGATCGAGGGGTCGATCAGCGTGCTGCGTCATGCGGCGTGGGCCGTTGACGAACTGCCGGCCGAGGAAGCGGTGCGGGCCGGCAAGATCGCGAAGGTCTACTGCGCTCGAGCCGCACGCACGGTGTGCGAGACCGCGATCCAGGTGCACGGCGGTATCGGCAATACCTGGGAATGCCTGGCGCACGTATTCCTGCGCCGGGTGCTTGTGGCCACCGAGTTGTGGCCCGTCAAGTTAGAGGACTTGGAGGTCAGTGATCTTGGACTTTCGTGATTCATCCGAGGAAGCAGCCTTCCGGGACCGGCTGCGGTCCTGGCTGGCCGACAACGCCGCCTCCTTCAAGGCGTCCGGTGACGATTACTGGGCCCGGATGGGGGAGTGGCACCAAGCCCTCTACGCCGCAGGCTTTTTCGGTACCTCGTGGCCCAAGGAATTCGGTGGCCAGGATCTGCCGCCGGTCTATGACGTCATCGTCGACGAGGAGCTGGCCCGGGCCGGCGCCCCGCCCCGCCCGAGCCTGGGCTACCTGGTCGTCGGCCTGGGGCACCACGGCAGCAAGGAGCTGCAGCAGCGGTTCCTGCCGGGGATGATCAACGGGACCGAGCGCTGGTGCCAGGGCTTTTCAGAGCCGGGCGCGGGCTCGGATCTGGCGTCGTTGACCACCACCGCGGTCCGTGATGGCGACAACTACATCATCACCGGGCACAAGATCTGGACCAGCTACTCCGACGTGGCCGACTGGTGTCTGGTGCTGGCCCGCACCGACAAGGATGTGGCCAAGCATAAAGGCATTTCGGCGTTCATCGTGTCGATGCACCAGGACAGCATCGAGCAGCGGCCGCTGCAGATGATCAACGGTGTGACGACCGAGTTCGGGCAGGTGGCCTTCGACGGCGCCGTCGTGCCGGCCGCGAACATGGTCGGTGAACCCGGCGTCGGCTGGCGCCTGGCCATGACCGTCGTCAGCCATGAGCGGGAACCGTCGACCCTGGGGTACTCGGCCCGGTACGGAAAGCTGGTGCGGGAGATGGCTTCCCGTGTCGGCGACGGCAAGGCGCCGGAGGATCTGGCGTGGGCCGGGGTGCAGGCGGAGATGCTGCGGCTGCATGTGCGCCGGCGGCTGTCCGAGCAGCTCGACGGCATTACCCACGGTCCGAATGGTTCGCTGGACAAGCTGCTCATGACCTGGGTCGAGCAATCCGTCGGGCACGCCGCGCTCTCGGTGACGGGGACGAAGGACCCAGAACTGCTCGAGGCGTACCTGTACAGCCGGGCGCAGAGCGTCATGGGCGGCACGTCGCAGATCCAGAAGAACATCATCGCGTCACGAATCCTCGGACTGGGGGTCTAGATACATGTACGGAATGCCCGATGAAATCGATGTGCAGGCCGACGGTGCGCTGCGCATCATCACGTTGAACCGCCCGGATGCGCTCAACGCCGTCAACGACAACCTGCATGTCGGGCTGGCGAGGATCTGGGAGGAGCTCAACGAGGACGCCGACGCGCGGGCCGCGGTGATCACCGGTGCCGGACGTGCGTTCTCGGCCGGTGGTGACTTCAACTACCTCGACGAGCTTCGGCGCGACGAAGCGTTGCGGCAGAAGACGATCAAGCACGGCCGTGACCTCGTCATCGGTATGGTGCGCTGCCGCATCCCGGTGATCGCGGCCGTGAACGGTCCGGCGGTCGGGCTGGGCTGCAGCCTGGCCGCGCTGTCGGATGTCGTCTACATGGCCGAGACCGCGCACTTCGCCGATCCGCACGTGCAGATCGGTCTGGTGGCCGCCGACGGTGGTCCGCTGGTGTGGGGCTCGCAGATCAGCCTGTTGCAGGCCAAGGAGTTCGCGCTGACCGGCGTGCGGATCAAAGCGCAGCGGGCCCTGGAGCTGGGCCTGGCCAATCATGTTGTGGCCGACCCGCTCTCGGAGGCGATTGCCTGTGCCAAGAAGTTGATCGACCTGCCCAAGCAGGCGGTCGAGGCGACCAAGCGGCTGATGAACATCCAACTCGAGCAGCAGGTGATGGCGTCGCTGGATTACGCCAACCTCGCTGAGTACGTGTCGTTCGGCACGGCGGACTTCAACCGGATCGTCGACGGCCTGATCGCCAAGAACTGAGTTCCGTTTCCCCGCGAGCAGACGCAAAACCGCACATTTCCCAGCGGAAATGTGCGGTTTTGCGTCTGCTCGGCGTCATAAGGTGAGCGCCTCGGAACGCTGGACGGTACCGGTGACACCGCCGGCATCTTGACCCGCCAACCGCACGGCGGCGCGGCCCATCGCCTCGGGCGGCTCGACCATTTCCGGCGGGATCTTCAACCCGCTGCCGCCGGCGTGCCAGCCTTCGGTCAGCACCACGCGTGACGGGCTCAGACAGTTGACCGCGATGTTGTCGCCGCGCAGATCGGCGGCCAGGCCGAGGTAGAGACGTTCGGCCGCGGCCTTGGACACCCAATAGGCATTCGAGCCGTGCTCGATCATGTCGACTCCGGTCGTGGTGATCGCAATAAGCGAGCCACCGCCGCGTTTGCGTACCTCGGGGATGACGGCCTTGGTCACCAGGAACACCCCGGTGAGATTGACGTCCAGACACAGTTGCCAGCGCTTGAGGGGCGTGGTCTCGACCGGCCCCAGCCACAGCACGCCGGCATTGGCCACCAGGATGTCGATTCCGCCGAACTCTGAAACCGCCGTGGCCACAGCCTTGTTCACCGATTGCTCGTCGGTGACGTCGCAGGCGACCGGCAGCGCCCGACCGCCCGAAGCGTTGATGGCCTCAGCCACCGATCCGATGGTGCCGGGTAGCTTGCCGGGTTGTTCGGAGCGGGCGGCCACGGCCACGGCGGCGCCTTCGGCGGCCAACGCCGCCGCGATCGTGGCGCCGATCCCGCGGCTGGCTCCCGCCACGAAGGCGACTTTCCCGTCGAGACTTCCGGATGTCGCGTCGCCGTGAGTCGACGTTTCGGCCACGTTCGTCATAGGTCGAGTGTGCCCGAAATGCTGCTCAGCACCGGCGTTTCCGCCGGCAGACACGCACGCTCGGCCAGTGACGGGGGCAACACCGCCACCATCACTTGGGCGGGAAGCGCAACGCCCCGTCGAGGCGGATGATCTCGCCGTTGAGGTAGTCGTTTTCGATGATGCTCTGTGCCAGCTGGGCGTATTCGGTCGAGCGGCCCATGCGTTTGGGGAACGGCACCTGCGGTCCCCAGTACTGTTCCAGCTGATCGGCGGCCTTGCCGTAGGCCGGCGTGTTGATCGTGCCCGGCGCGATGGTGCACACCCGAATACCCAACGGCGACAGATCGCGCGCGGCCACCAGCGTCATGCCGAGTACGCCGCCCTTGGCGGCGGAATAGGGCAGCTGACCGATCTGGCCTTCGTAACCGGCGATCGAGGCCGTGTTGACGATGACGCCGCGGCCACCCTCCTCCAACGGCTCGGTCTTGGCGATCGCGGCGGCCGACAACCGCATCACGTTGAACACGGCGGTCAGGTAGAACTCGATCGTCTTCTTGAAGCCGTCGAGGTCCAGCGGGGAGCCGTCCTTACCCACCAGCCGGCCGCCGCTGGCGGGCCCGCCGTGGGTGTCCACCGAGATGCGCAGCGGGCCGAGGGCTTCGGCCTCGGCGATGGCCGCGAGCACCGATTCCTCGGAGGTGGCGTCGGTGCTCACATACCGCACGCCGAGTTCCTTCTCCAGGGCCGCGCCCTTCTCGTCGGCCAGATCCGCGACGACGACCTTCGCGCCCGCGGCCTGGAGACGACGGACAGTTGCTTCCCCCAGGCCACCCGCACCGCCGACGACGATCGCGGAGCTACCGGCGATTTGCATATGGTTCCCCTTCTTGCAACTAGGACTCTCTGGCTGAGAGAATAACATTCTCATATCGTGTTAACCAGGGAGTCGATCAATGCCCGAAGCCGTCATCGTGTCCGCGTTACGCACACCCATCGGTACGGCCAAGAAGGGCACGCTGCGCGACACGGACGCATATACCCTGGCTGATCACGTGGTGCGGGCGGCGTTGGACACCATCCCGGCCGAATTCACCGACCAGATCGACGACCTGATCCTGGGTGAGGGCCTCTACGGCGGCGGCGTCGTCGCGCGCCATGCCGCCATCACCGCCGGGCTCACCACGGTGCCCGGCCTGGCCAACAACCGGCACTGCGCCGCCGGGCAGGCCTCCGTGCAGACTGCGGCCGCCGGCATCCGGGCCGGAATGGACCGGCTGGTCCTGGCTGGTGGGGTGAACTCGGCGTCCACCTCACCGCGCTTCATGCGAGCCGCGAGCAGCGCCAAGGATGCCGAGTGGGTCAACTGGTTCCCGCCCACGCACCCGGACCGGCCCGACGCGCCGAACATGGACATGTCGATCACGGTCGGCTGGAACGCGGCGGTCAAGGCCGACGTGAGCCGTGAGGAGATGGACCAGTGGGCGCTGGAGTCGCATCGCAAGGCCATCGCGGCGATCGATGAGGGTCGGTTCAAGGAGGAGATCGTCGCGATCGATACGCCACACGGCCTGTTCGACACCGATGAGCATCCCCGCCGTGACACCACCTTGGAGAAACTGGCCGCGCTCAAGCCGTTGCATCCCGAGATCCAGGGATTCTCGATCACCGCCGGCAATGCATGCGGTGCCAACGACGCCGCGGCACTGCTGACCATCGCCAGCGACGAGCTCGGCCTACCGGCCCTGGCCACCATCAAATCGTGGGCCTCTGTCGGTGTCGACCCGGCTTCCACCGGACTGGCACCTGTCGAGGCGATCACCAAAGCGCTTGGCCGGGCCGGGCTTTCGCTGACAGACGTCGATCTGTTCGAGATCAACGAGGCCTTCGCCGCGATGTGTGTGGCCACCGTCAAACTGCTCGACATCAATCCCGAGATCGTCAACGTCAGCGGTAGCGGCTGCTCGCTCGGCCATCCGGTGGCGGCCACCGGGGCGCGGATGCTGGCCACCATGGTTCACGAGCTGCGCCGGCGCGGTGGCGGTATCGGTGTGGCCGCGATGTGCGCCGGGGGCGGCATGGGCTCGGCGACGGTCATCGAGGTGCCTTCGCCGTAGTGTCGACCGTAATGACGAATCACAACATCGACGAGCTCATCATCGCCGCCCGCGGCGGATCCCAACGCGCCGTCGGGCGGTTGCTGAGTCTGGTCGAAAGCGACCGCCGCGACGAGGTTCTCGCGGTTCTGGGACCGGCTTCCCCGCGTGTCATCGGCATCACCGGACCACCCGGTGCCGGCAAGTCGACGACGGTCGGGGCGCTCGTCGGGGCCTATCGCGAGCGCGGTCTGCGGGTCGCGGTGCTCGCGGTGGATCCGTCCTCGCCGTACAGCGGCGGCGCCCTGCTGGGCGATCGGATCCGGATGGCCGCCCATATCAACGATCCCGACGTACTCATCCGGTCGGTGGCCACTCGCGGGCATCTCGGTGGCCTGGCCGCCGCCGTGCCCGCGGCGATCCGGCTGTTGGCCGCACTGGCCTATGACCTGATCGTGCTGGAGAGCGTCGGGGTGGGGCAGTCGGAGATCGAGATCGCGGCGATCGCCGACCCGACGGTGGTGATCCTCAACCCCGGCGCCGGTGATGCGGTGCAGGCCGCCAAGGCGGGCCTACTGGAGGTTGCCGATCTGGTGGTGGTCAACAAGGCCGACCGGGACGGCGCCGATCAGACGGTTCGGGACCTGCGGACCGAAGCGAGCGTCCCGGTGCTCAAACTCGTTGCGGCACAAGGTGAGGGTCTGGCCGAACTGGTCGAGGTCATCGACGCGCATCATCGCACCGACACCAGGCAACGGCGCACCGCCCGGGCCCGCACCCAGATCTTGTCCCTGGCACAGACCTTGTTGCGCAATCACGCTGAGTTGGACCGGTTGGCCGCGGCCGTGGCCGACGGCACCACCGATCCGTACACCGCTGCCGAGCAGTTGTTCGCCGACTGACCGGCCGCTCAGCTGACCGACTTGCCCGTCGCCGCCGTATATCCGCTGCGGTAACCGAACACCATCGCCGGGCCCAGGGTGCCACCGGCGCCGCCGTAGGCCTTGCCGGTCACCCCGCCCATGGCGTTGCCCGCGGCGAACAGGCCCGGTATCGGGTCGCCGTTGACGTGTAGCACGCGGCCATCCCGGTCGGTCCGTGGTCCGCCCTTGGTGCCCATTGCGCCGATCTTGACCGGCACCGCGTAGTACGGCGCGGTGTCCAGCGGGCCGAGTGTCTGGCCGGCCGGGGTGGCGGCCGAATTGTCGCCCCAGTAGCCGTCGTACGCACTGGATCCACGACCGAAGTCGGGGTCCACTTCGCGCGAGACGTTGTCGTTCCAACGGCGCAGCGTCTCGGCCAGGCCGTCGGGGTCGATGCCGGTCTTGGTGCCGAGTTCGGCGAGTGAGGCCGATTCGCAGAACCAGTCCGGCACGGTGCCACCCGGTTCCACGCCGAGGAAGCCGTAGCGCTGCAGGTGCAGCGAGTCGAACACGATCCAGGCCGGGTCGTTGGCGTAGCCCAGCTTGGGGTCGAGGTACTGGAAGGCCCCGGCCATGGAGTTGTACTCGCCCGCCTCGTTGAGGAACCTCTTCCCGGCCCGGTTGACGATGACGCTGCGGGGCCGGGTGCGTTCCAGCCGCACGCTGCGGCTGCGCGGATGCCCGTCGATGGTGTCGCCGGGGATCTGCACGATCGGCACCCACCACGCCTCGCCCATGTTCGCCAGGTCGGCCCCGTGGGCCATGGCCATCCGCAGTCCGTCACCGGTGTTGTTCGGCGGGGACACCGCGCCACGCATCGGGCCGCGCAGGTAGGTCTCGACCAGTGTGGCGTCCCACTCGAAGCCGCCGGTGGCCAGCACGACGCCGCTACGGGCGCGGACCCGCACGTCGGCTCCGTCGACACGCAGGCGCACCCCGGCGATTCCCGCGGCGTCACCGATCAGCTCGACCGCGCGGGTTTCGGTGACCGGTTGCACACCGCGCTCGAGCAGGCCGCGTAGCAGGCCGGCGATCAGTGCGGTGCCGGCCACGCAGAGGTCGGCGTCGGGATCGTCGTAGACGGCGTGGATGCGGGCCCGGGTCTCCGCGTCGATGCCGACGTTGCTGAAATCGGCTGGGAAGGAGGTGATCCGGTCTTTCCAGTCGCCGAGTTTGGCCCTGTCCACCGGGCCCGCACTCAGCGAGCGGCCACCCCCGGGGCGCCCACCGGGCAGTTCGGGTTTGTAGTCGGGAAAGCCCTCGGCGACCGCGAAGCGCAGCTCACTGTGTTCCTCGACGAAGTCGAGCATTGGCGCACCGGTTCGCACGAAGGTGTCCACCAGGTCGGCATCCAGGTAGCCGAGTGATTGGGCCTGCAGATACTCGATTGCGTCGGAGACCGGCAGCGGCCCGTCGGCGCTGCGGTCGTGGGCCGGAATCCACACGATGCCGCCGGAGACCGCGGTGGTGCCGCCGACCGTGGGTGCCTTCTCGTAGATCGCCACAGAGGCGCCGTTGACCGAGGCGGTCAACGCCGCGGTGAGACCGGCCCCGCCGCTGCCCAGCACCACGACGTCGACCTCGTCGTCCCAATCGCTCATTGGTTCAAGCCCTTTCAGTACAGGATCCCCGATAGTTCTTTTGCTGCCCGCACCACCGCGTCCTTGCCGCTGCGTACGACGTCTTCGCGGTGGGAGATGAGGTTGATGCAGGTGGGTGGTGACGGCGGACGCCGCCGCACCGGCACCGCCAGGCCGTACGTGTTCGGCTCGATCTCGCCGTGGGTGATCACCCAGCCTTGCTCACGGGTCTGATGGACCAGTTCGCGTTCGCCTGGACGTGGCGGCATGCTCGCCAGCAACGCCACGCCGGCCGCACCGCGATCGAGCGGGTGGCGGCTGCCCTCGTGGAAGGACAGTTGGTAGAACACCTGGGTCGGGACGATGACCGCGACGGCCACCTGTTGATCACCCTCGGCCACCAGGAGTGACACCGTGCTGCCCAGTTCGTCGGCGAGGGCGCGCAGAGTCGGCACACTGAGGGCGCGCATGTTGTTGTCGAAGGACGAACCGAGCGCCGCCAACCCGGCGCCCGGGCGGTAGCGTCCGTCCTCACCCTTAGTCACGTAACGGAATTGGCTCAGTGTGGCCAACAACCGGTAGGCGATCGTGCGATGGGCCCCGACGTGGTCGGCGACCTGTTGAACGGTCAGCCCGGTCGGCGCCGCGGCGATGGCCGCGAGCGCGCTCAGACCCCGCGCCAGCGTCTGTGAACCCGGTGCCCCGGTCGGGGTGCCGTCGGTCTTCGACGGGTCCTGCGGCTGGCTTGCCTTGGCCGGCATCGCGCCCCTCCTTGACAGATAGAACCGCGAGAGTGATGCTCTGATAATAATGCACGTTGATGTGCGATATATGAGCAAAGTGCTTACAAATTCGGAGAACTTCATTCTCCCTACCTCCGGAGAGGGCATCATGACGAGCACTGCCGCCGGGCCGGCATCCGGTTCCGTTTCGGCCACCGAGTACGAGAGCGTCTGGAGCGATCTGCAGGGCGTGGCGTTCTCGCAGGGTTACCTCGATGTGGGCGGGGTTCGCACTCGTTATCTGCACGCCGGTGACCCGAAATCGCCTGTGCTGGTTCTGCTGCACGGGTCGGGCGGTCATGCCGAGGCCTACGTGCGCAACCTGGAGTCCCACGCCGAGCACTTCTCGACATGGTCGATCGACATGCTCGGGCACGGTTACACCGACAAGCCCGGCCACCCGCTGGAGGTGGCGCACTACGTCGATCACCTGATCGGATTTCTCGACACGATCGGTGCGGAGCGCGCCCACATCTCGGGTGAGTCCCTGGGTGGCTGGGTGGCCGCGCGGGCTGCCGCCGATCACCCCGATCGCGTCGAGAGGTTGGTGCTCAACACGGCCGGCGGCTCACAGGCCGACCCCGAGGTGATGAAGCGGATCATCACGCTGTCGATGGCGGCTGCGGAGAACCCGACGTGGGAAACCGTGCAGGCCCGCATCAAGTGGTTGATGGCCGACAAGACAAAGGATTACGACGACATCGTGGCCTCTCGGCAGGCCGTGTACCGTCAGCCCGGCTTCGTCGCCGCGATGAGCGACATCATGGCCCTGCAGGACCCCGAGATCCGGGCCCGGAACCTGCTGGGGGAGAAGGAATTCGGCTCGATCACCGCGCCCACCCTGGTCTTGTGGACCAGTGACGATCCGACCGCCGACGTCAGCGAGGGCCGGCGCATCGCCTCGATGATCCCCGGTGCACGATTCGAGGTGATGCCCGACTGTGGGCACTGGCCGCAGTACGAGGACCCCGAGACGTTCAACCGGCTGCATCTGGACTTCCTGCTGGGGCGCGTCTCGTGACCGACCAACGGGTCGACGTCGTCATCGTCGGGGCCGGGCCGGTAGGTCTTACCCTCGCGAACATCCTTGGTATCAAAGGTGTTCGGACCCTGGTCGTGGAGGAACGTGACACCCTCATCGACTATCCGCGCGGCGTCGGGCTGGACGACGAATCGCTGCGTACCTTCCAGTCCATCGGACTGGTCGAGGCGATCCTGCCGCACACCGTGCCCAACCAGATCTTGCGCTTCTATGACGGCAATCGTCGGCTGCTGGCCGAGATGGCGCCTCCGGACGCGCGATTCGGCTGGCCCAAACGCAACGGGTTCGTCCAGCCGCTGGTCGACGCGCAGCTGCTGGCCGGGCTGGACCGGTTCGAGCACGTGCAGGTGGCCTGGGGACGGCGGATGGAGTCGGCCGCCGAGTCGGCCGACGGGGTCACCGTCGCGTTCGGTCCGGATGTGCCTGCGGTACAGGCGCAGTACGTCATCGGGTGCGACGGCGGGCGCAGTGCCACGCGCCGCCTCATGGGGGTGTCGTTCGACGGCACCACGTCGGCCACCCGCTGGGTGGTCGTCGATCTGGCCAACGATCCGCTCGGACATCCCAACAGCGAGGTCGGCGCCGACCCGGACCGGCCGTATGCCTCGATCTCCATCGCGCACGGCATCCGCAGATTCGAGTTCATGATCCACGCCGACGAAACCGACGAGCAGGCCGAGGATCCCGAGTTCGTCGCCCGCCTGCTGGCACCGTTCGTGCCGCATCCGGACAAGGTGGACGTCATCCGGCGCCGGGTCTACACCCACCATTCCCGGATTGCCGGCAACTTCCGCAAGGGCCGATTCCTGCTGGCCGGCGACGCCGCGCATCTCATGCCGGTGTGGCAGGGGCAGGGATACAACAGCGGGATCCGGGATGCGGCCAATCTCGGCTGGAAGCTGGCCGCCGTGATCAACGGCCAGGCCGGGGACGCTCTGCTCGACAGTTACGACATCGAGCGGCGCAAGCACGCCCGGGCGATGATCGACCTGTCCACTCTGGTGGGCCGGGTCATCTCGCCGACCAACCGCAAGGTCGCGGTGTTGCGGGACAAGCTGATTCGCGGTGCCTCGGTGGTGCCGGCGCTCAAGCGGTATGTGCTGGAGATGCGGTTCAAGCCCATGCCGCGCTACGACCAGGGCGCGGTCTACCACCCTAAGCCGCCGACGGCGGACTCACCGGCGGGCACGTTGTTCATCCAGCCGCGGGTGGACACCCGCGAGCAGTCCAACGTGCTGCTCGACGACGTGATCGGGCTGAACTTCGCCGTGCTGTGCTGGAACAACAACCCTCGCGCGCTTCTCGGCGAGGAGGCCTTCGGGCGGTGGAAAGCGTTGGGCGCGAGGTTCATCGCCGCCCGACCGCAGACCCAGCTGTTCTGGACCGGACACGACCCCGACGACGATGACGTGGTCATCGTGGGGGACCGTGCCGGAGCACTCAAATCGTGGTTCGACGGGCACACCGAATCGGTCCTGGTGCTGCGGCCGGACCGGTGCATCGCCGGGGCCGACATCGCTCAACGCGCCCCCGAACTCAGTACCGCCCTGTTCGAGGTTCTGCACGTGGAGGGAGGAATGAACGGTGCCAGTAGCCCTGTGCTGTATGTCCCACAGCCCACTGCTGAATCTTCCGGGACCGTCAGCTGACCTCCTCGGTGAGATCAGAGCTGCGGTCGCCGATGCTCGTGAATTCGTGGCGGAGTACGACCCGGAGCTGGTGGTCACCTTTTCCCCCGACCACTACAACGGGTTCTTCTACCGGTTGATGCCGCCGTTCTGCATCGGCACCTCCGCGGCCGGGGTGGGCGATTACGGGACGCACGAAGGTGCGCTCGACGTCGCCGGCGACATCGCCCAGCAGTGTGCCGAGGCAGTGTGGGAGCAGGGCGTCGACATCGCGATCTCGACGAGCATGGACGTCGACCACGGCACCGTGCAGCCCTTGCAGGAACTGTTCGGTGCGGCGACCGCGCGCCCGATCGTGCCGATCTTCATCAACTCGGTCGCCACGCCGCTCGGTCCGCTGTCGCGATCCCGTGCGCTCGGCGCCGCCGTCGGTGCTTATCTGGCCACCCTCGACAAGCGGGTACTGGTGCTGGGTTCCGGTGGACTCTCGCATGATCCGCCGGTGCCGACGCTGGCCACCGCACCGCCGGCGGCGCTGGACCGCATCGTGCACGGTGTCCCGATGACCACCGAGCAACGGATGGCCCGCCAAACCGCCGTGAGCCAGGCCGCTCATGACTTCGCCCGCGG
Organism: Mycobacterium sp. E802; assembly: GCF_001666875.1. Classification (NCBI taxonomy): domain Bacteria; kingdom Bacillati; phylum Actinomycetota; class Actinomycetes; order Mycobacteriales; family Mycobacteriaceae; genus Mycobacterium; species Mycobacterium sp. E802. The sequence continues at coordinate 102,805 of NZ_LZJD01000015.1, read as the reverse complement.
TGACAGCGCGCTGCGGCCGCTGAACCCCGAATGGGACCACGGCCTGCTGGAGATCTTCGACGAGGGCCGACTGACCGACCTGGACGGCTGGTCCAACAGCTTCATCGCCACCGAAGGGGGCAATTCGGCACACGAAATCCGGACCTGGGTAGCCGCTTTCGCGGCGTTGGCAGCCAACGGGCCGTACCGGACCGGGAACCACTTCTACCGGGCGGCACCGGAATTGATCGCAGGATTCGCAATCAGGACGGCGGTGGGAATCGCAGTATGACCTCAGACACCATGACATTTGACAAGACAGTCGACGTGCTCGTCGTCGGCTCCGGGGGCGGCGGCATGACGGCGGCGCTGACCGCCGACGCAGCCGGCCTCGACACGCTCGTCGTCGAAAAGTCCTCTTACTTCGGAGGGTCCACCGCCCTGTCGGGAGGTGGGATCTGGGTACCTGGGGCCCCGTCACAGCGCCGAGCCGGCTACGTGCCGTCGCCGGATGGGGTGTTCGACTACCTCAAGCAGATCACCGAGGGCACCGTCAGCGACGCCCGTCTGCGCAAGTATGTCGAGGCCGCGCCGGAGATGATGGACTTTCTCGAGCGCAACAGCGACTGGTTCGAGTTCGTCTGGAAGCCCGGCTATGCCGACTACTACCCCGAACTGCCCGGCGGCTCCCCACAGGGCAGCACCATCAACGTCCCGGCCATCGACCTGCGCAAGCTCGGCGAGCACGAACAGGAATTGCTCGCGCCCCTGGCGTTGGCACCCAAGGGAATCTGGTTCGCTCCCAAGGATCTTCGGCTCTTCTACCAGATCCGGCAGAACTGGCGCGGCAAGGCAGTGCTGCTGAAGTTGATCTGGCGGATGGTACGGGCCCGGGTGTTCGGTGACCGGATGGCCGCCATCGGCCAGTCCTTGGCCGCCCGGATGCGCTTGGCACTCAAACAACATGACATCCCGCTATGGCTGGACGCTCCGATGACCTCCCTGATCACCGACTCCGACGGCGCGGTGGTGGGCGCAGTCGTCGAAAAGGACGGGCGCCCGGTCAAGATCCGGGCCACCGGCGGAGTCATCTTGGCCTCTGGTGGTTTCGACCATGACATGGCCTGGCGCAAGGAGCACCTGCCGGTGCTGGAGAAGGACTGGAGTTTCGGCAACCCGGCAGCCACCGGCGACGGTATCCGGGCCGGCGAAAAGGTCGGCGGTGCCACCGATTTGCTCGACGAGGCGTGGTGGTTCCCGGCCATCTGCTGGCCCGACGGCCGGCTGCAGTTCATGCTCAACGAGCGCATGATGCCGTCGCAGTTCGTGGTCAACGGGGACGGTAAGCGGTTCATCAACGAGGCTGCGCCGTACATGGATTTCGCTCACGCCATGATCAAGGGACAGCAATCGGGCACCACCCACATCCCGTGCTGGTTGATCACCGACATCGACTCGTTCCACCGGTATGTGGTGGCCGGTCACCTGCCCATCCCCAAGATTCCGTTCGCGCCGGTTCCCACCGGCCGCAAGGTGCCTGCAGCCTGGCTGGATTCCGGCGTCGTGGTCGAGGCGCACAGCTGGGATGAGCTGGCCGGCAAGATCGGCGTGCCCGCGCAGAATCTGCGGTCCACCGCCGAGCGGTTCAACCAGTTGGCGCACACCGGGCACGACGACGACTTCAACCGCGGCGACAGCGCCTACGACAACTATTACGGCGACCCGACTTTGCCGAATCCCAACCTGCGTCCACTCGGCAAGCCGCCGTACTACGCCTTTCAGATCATTCTCGGCGACCTCGGGACATCGGGTGGCCTACGCACCGACGAGCAGGCGCGGGTGCTGCGCGCCGACGAGACCGTGATCAGCGGCTTGTACGCGGTGGGCAACGTCTCGGCGGCGGTGATGGGCCGCAGCTACGCCGGTGCGGGGGCGACGATAGGCCCGGCCATGACATTCGGGTACGTCGCCGCCAGACACATCGCCGGCCAGACCGCCGCCAACCAACACGTCCAGGACACCGTCAGCAATCCCTCAGGAGGAAACCGATGAAGATCTCGCTGTTCTACGAGTTCCCGCTGCCCCGGCCGTGGTCGGAGGACGACGAACATCAGCTGTTCCAGCACGGCCTGACCGAGGTGGAGGCTGCCGACAAGGCCGGGTTTTCCACCGTCTGGCTCACCGAGCATCACTTCCTGGAGGAGTACTGCCACTCCACGGCTCCGGAGATGTTCCTGGCCGCAGCCAGCCAGCGCACCAAGGACATTCGGCTCGGTTTCGGTGTCATGCACCTGCCGCCGCCGATCAACCACCCGGCCCGCATCGCCGAGCGGGTCGCCACCTTGGACCACCTGTCCAACGGGCGCGTGGAGTTCGGCACCGGCGAGGGCTCCTCGGTGGCCGAGTTGGGCGGCTTCGACATCGACCCGGCGGACAAGCGCACGATGTGGGAGGAAGCTCTTGAGGTTTCGATCCGCTGTATGACCGAGGCCCCGTTCACCGGTTTCAAGGGCGAGCATGTCGAGATGCCGGCCCGCAACGTGATCCCCAAGCCACTGCAGAAGCCGCACCCGCCGGTCTGGGTGGCGTGCACCCGCCCGTCGTCGGTGCAGATGGCCGCGCAGAAGGCAATCGGTGCCTTGAGCTTCGCCTACACCGGACCCGAAGCGCTCAAGGAGCGAGTCGACGGCTACTACAAGGAATTCGAAGAGCAGGGCGCCCCGGTCACCCCGGCGATCAACCCCAACATCCTGGCGATCGGCGGTGACCTGTCGATGATGGTGGCGCGCTCCGACGAGGAGGCGCTCAAGCGGCTCGGAATCGGTGGTGGGTTCTTCTCCTTCGGGATCATGCACTACTACCTGACCGGTATGCACACCCCCGGCCGCACCAAGGTGTGGGAGCGTTACGAGCAGGCCGTCAAGGAAGATCCGACGCTGGCCTATGGTCCCGGCCGCGGCGCCATCGGTTCGCCCGACACCGTGCGCGAATTCCTGCGGGCCTATGAGGCCAGCGGGGTCGACGAGATCATCCTGCTGCTCAACCCGCGCAGCCACGAGGGCACCATGGAGTCCATCGAGATCATGGGCAAGGAGATCCTGCCCGAGTTCATCGAGCGAGACGCAAAAGCTGTGGCAGACAAGGCGAAGCGGCTGGAGCCGGTGATCGAGAAGGTCGAATCGCGCCGCCGGCCGTCGGATGCCCCGCTGTTCGATGAGACCTATGCCTTCGGTGGTCTGCCGACCGGTCGCGACAAGTTCACCGCCGGTGAGATCCCCGAGGCGATGGCCGAGATCAACGAGGGCCGGGTCAAGGCAGCCCAGGCGGAGAAGGCTTCTCGAGAGTCTGCCGGCTGACCGTGCCCCTGCTGAGCGATCTGGTGCGCTATGACGGTAAGCACGTCGTGGTCACCGGCTGCGGATCGGGCATCGGTGCCGAGACCACCCGGGCATTGGGGGAACTCGGCGCCCGGGTGACGGGTCTGGACCTCCGGCCACCCGATCACCTGCCCGACGAGTTCATCGAATTGGACCTGGCCGACCCGGATTCCGTCGACCGCGCCGCCGGGGCCGTCGACGGGTCGGTGGACGCGCTGTTCAACGTGGCCGGGGTGTCCTCGGGTATCGGTGATCCGCTGCTGGTGGTGCGGATCAACTTCCTGGGAACGCGGCAGTTCACCGAGGCCATCGACATCGCCGACGGCGGGTCGATCACCTCGGTGTCCTCGTTGGCGGCATCGGGGTATCGCGACAACGTCGCTGTCACAGCAGGTCTGGTGAAGACCGCTTCCGTCGAGGAGGGATTGCGGTGGTGCGCCGAGCATCCCGAGGCACTCGCTGACGGCGGCTACCGACTGTCCAAGGAGGCGATGATCCTCTACGGGATGCGCCGGGTCGGCGAACTCGGCGCGCGCGGCATCCGGATCAACTGCACCGCGCCCGGGGTGACCGAGACGCCGATCCTCGACCAGTTGCGTTCGGCCTACGGTCAGCACTATCTCGATTCGTTCACCACCCCGCTGGGCCGCAATTCCGAAGCGGCCGAGCAGGCTTCGTTGTTGGTGTTCCTGGGCAGTGCAGCGGCCAGCTACGTCACCGGGCAGGTGATCTGGGCCGATGGCGGCATTCTGGCCCAGCGGCAGGCTGATCTGTTCGATGCTGGAGTCGACACCGAGCAGAGGAGTTGAGCGTGGCCGGGACGATGAGCGACTTTCGGAAGGTCGCCGACGACGTGCGCAACTGGGGACGTTGGGGCGATGCCGACGAGCTGGGCACGCTGAATCTGATCACCGCTGACAAGGTCGCCGAGGGTGCGTCGCTGGTCAAGCAGGGCAAGGTGTTCGCGCTCGGCGGCGACTTCTCCTCGGCCGGGCCGCAGGGGGCGTTCCAGTTCCGGCAGAACCCGACGCATGTGATGACCGTCGACGGCGGTGATGCCAACACGCTGGCGCAGTACGGACCGCAGTGGTTGCGTAATTCGGTGGCCCATCAGGTCAGCGAATTCTTCGTGGACAACCCGTTTCGGTTCAACGACGACATGATCGTGATGCCACTGCAGGCCGCCACGCAGTGGGATGCGTTGTCGCACGTCTACTACGAAGACAAGCTCTACAACGGATTCCCGGCCGATTCGGTGACCAGTTTCGGGGCCTTCCACTGCGGAATCGACAAGGTGGACGGCAAGGGCATCACCTCCCGGGGCGTGCTGCTGGATGTGGTCCGTCACCGCGGTGCCGAGCAGTTCCTGGAACCGGGCAATCCGATCACGCCGGCCGAGCTCGATGACGTGGCCAACGCGCAGGGCGTGGCGATCACTCCGGGCGACATCGTCGTCGTGCACACGGGTTGGTGGACACGGTTTCTGACCAACGGGGACGGTACCGAGCCCGGGTCTGGACTGGATTGGCGTTGCGCGTCGTGGCTGCACGACCACGAGGTGGCGGCGGTGGCCGCCGATAATTTGATGGTCGAGGATCCCGACCCGGCCAACGGGGTCGAGGGCACATTCCTGCCGATGCACATGCTCTGCCTGCGCGATATGGGTCTGATGCTCGGCGAATACTGGGATCTGGGCGCATTGGCGGCCGACTGTGCGACCGACGGGGTTTACGAATTCCAGCTCATCGCCCCGCCGCTGCGCGTCACCGGTGCTGTCGGTTCGCCGGTGAATCCCGTTGCGATCAAATGAGGAAGTATGACGTCAACTGAGAAAGTGCCCTTCGTCGTCGGGCTCGGTGGCACGCTGCGCGCCGATTCATCGACCGAGCGGGCCGTGCGGTACTGCCTGGAATCGGTGCAGCGGCAAGGTGGTCGGACCCGGATGTTCGCCGGACCGGACCTCGACCTGCCGATGTACGCCCCGCATTCGCTGGAGCGCACCCCCGCGGCGTTGGAATTCGTCTCGGCGCTTCGCGACGCCGATGCGGTGGTGGTGGGCTCACCCGGCTATCACGGCGCGATCTCCGGTCTGGTGAAGAACGCGCTGGACTACATCGAGGATCTGCGCGAGGACCCGCGGGTCTATCTGGACAACACCCCGTGGGGCTGCATCAGCTGTGCCTACGGCTGGCAGGCCGCGGTGGGCACGCTGGGGCAGTTGCGTTCGATCGGTCATGCGCTGCGCGCCTGGCCCACGCCACTGGGCGTGGCGATCAACTCCGCAGACCAGATCTGGGACGAGTCAGGCGCATTGGCCGACGGTCCGGTGCGCAGCCAACTCGACATGCTTGCTACGCAGCTGCTGACATTTGGCCGGTCGGGTGGGGCGGCGCAGTGACGTCCTCGGCAAGGTAAGAGAGATCGTTTGGCACGCGATCCCGTTTGCCCCTCCGGCCGCTGGTTGCTGTCGTAAGCCTTTGCTTTCGCCGCGGCCCCGACGTTCTGGCTGGTGATTGGTGCGTTGGAGGCACCCTCGCCGGGTGTACTGTTTGCGTATACCTGGGTTGCTGGTGGGGGTCTAGCGATGTCAAAGCCAAACGAACCGTTGCAGGTCGATCCCGCCGAGCTTCGTGTAGCTGCGGAGCAGTTGGATGGGCAGGCCAGTAGCTTCGCCGAGAAGCACCAGAGCGCGCATGCTCGGGTTGGCGGGACAGCGTTGGGGTCGGGGCAGGCCGCCGCTGCGTTGCCCCAGCTGCTCTCGTCGTGGGAGGAGCAGGGCGTGCAGTTCGGGGCGCAATTCACCCGACACTCCGAGGGGCACCGCCAAGCGGCCGCCGGATATGACACGACCGACGAAACCGCCGCCGCGGGGATTGACGATGAAGGCTCGGAGTTGTGAGGAACCTGGGTGGCGCTAACGCTGCGAGAGCTCCTCTTCTTGCCTCCTGAGATCGCTGAGTTGGCCAGGGGCACCCGTGAAATGGCTGACAATCACTCGAACTCGTCGGAGTTTTACCGGTCGCTGGCGACGATGTCGACATGGCAGGGCCAGGCTGCGGGTGCGGCCATGAATTCGATGTTGATGATCGCTGGACTGCACGAGGTTGCCTCGGGGCAACTGAAGACTGCGGCAGCTGCGATGGACCGCTGTGAGACTGACGCCGAGGCCGTCGCTAATGATGTTCGCGACCTGTTGAATTACGCCGCTGAAGCACCCGGAGTTCAGGTGAACACGGACACCAATCAGTTGACGCCACCGGATACGACGCACCTCGATGCCGAGTCGGCACAGAAAGTCGCGGACAAGGTCGCCGACCTGGAAGCGCGCATAGCGAAGGCTCTGGCCGCTGGAGCTTCAGTCGATGGTGACCTGGCACAGGCCATTGCGACCGCTACGGGAGTCCCCGCCGGGGACACGCCGACTTCCCTGCAAGATCTTTTGTTGCCGGGCATGTCTGACAACGGACCGTTGGCGGAGGGCGAAGTCCGCAATCTTGGCCCTGTGGCGGGGACGGGTGCATACCCCGGGATCCCTGGTATCGGGGCCGCCGATCTCGGCGAAATTATCGAATTGCCAAATGGCCAGAAGATCGCGATATTCGGCGATTCGTATACAGGCGACAAGCAGGGTGATGGCACCCATTACCCGTCGGTCGCGGTGCCGGTCACTTTCGACGCACAAGGGCGTCCACAGTTCGGCAAGCCAATCACTGGACCGGATGGCAGTCCCAACGTGTTGTTCCCTCTACCGAAGGCGGTGGCTGAGGCGGGCGCGAACAATGCGTTGCCTTCGGGAAGCATCCAGATGCGCGACGGACGCACGGTCATGATGGTGGTCGGTACCAATACCAACGAAGGTCTGGCCCCTAAGGGCGGCTCGTGGTTGGTGGAGGTCAACAAGGGCACCGACCTCTCGAACGGACGGGGACTGGTTCCCGTCGATGTTCCTGGCGGTAAGGACTCGTGGAAGCCATGGGAATCTGCTCCCGCTCCGCTGCCGAACGACCCGAACCATCGGGCGAGTGCGCCAGGGAGCGCTCCTTCCCAGATCAGCGGGTTCGAGGCCGATGACGGCAATGTCTACATCGCCGCTGATACCTTTGACCGCAACCAGGGCGTCACCATGTATCGGGTTGACGCGGATCAAGTTACGGACCGCGATGCCTGGCAGCCGTGGACGGGGCAGGATTGGGGCCAACCGGGACAGCAAGCCGTAGACGTTAGCCGTGGTCAAGCGTTCGGCGAACTTAGCTTTCGTGAAGTTGAAGGGAAACCCGTTCTATCCGGATTCAATGCAACTACCGGAGACGTCGAGGTTCGGGTTGGTGAAACACCTGCCGGAATATTTTCCGCCCCAGCTACCACCGTCGCAGAAGGCGGTCGCTGGGGCGAGGTCGGCAAGGTACCGCAGAACTATGGCGGTTACATCATGCCTGGCGCAACTCTAAATGACATGGGCGTACTGGTCAGTCAATGGAATACGGACACAGGCAGCCCATATACTGTCGGGGAGTTCAGGGTGAATCCTAAACAATGACCGCTACGGCTTTGAAGTAATCCGCCTTGATAGGAAACAAATGATTCCAAAGATGGCCGCCGTCGCTGCAGGAGTTATGAGTGTCTACCTAAGCGCGTGTACCGCACAGGCCGACTCGCCAAAGTTCCCTGACATCAGCGGCTACGTCCCGGTTAACGCTCAGGAATACGAGATAGACACCTCCACGCCTGGTATGCCCGCTGGTCAGGTCTTTTTCCTGACGCCGGATGGGATACCGTGCACGTTCCTTTCCGGGGCGGTGGGATGTACTGGAGGCAACCTCCCTGGAATTCAGGAAAAAGATAAGAACCCGTACACGTACATTGATACAGCCGTCGGCGTACAACGTGCCGGCTCGACACCGTATGAGAACGGTACGGTGCGTGACCATCCGATAAAGGAACTTCCGCCCTATCACTCCATCACGGTGGGAGGGGCGACATGTGGCGTGGATGATAAGGGTACAACCGCATGCAAAGACTCGGAGGGCCGTGGCTTTATTTTGTCATCGACTTGGTCGGGCTGGCTGCCAAAAGTGTGAGACGTCAAATAGTTTGTGACCGCGTCACAGACGGTGTCAATCGTGTGGGCGTCGCCTGCGTGGGGATCGCAGCCCTCGGAACTTTCGCCGTAGCTACGGTTGGCACTGGTGGAGCGCAGGCCGGCTTGCCGAAGTTTCCTAACATCGGCACCTACGCTCCGGCCGACGCTGGTGAATATGCGGTGGATGCCATGACGCCTGGCAGGCCCTCTACGCAGGTGTATTTCCGTACGCCCGACGGTGTTTCCTGCAACTTTCTATCGGGACAGGCGCAGTGCATCGGAAACGATCTGCCTGGTATTCCGCCTGCGTCTCCAACGTCAAACGGCGGACCTCGTGTCAATTGGATCGGCACAGCGTCGGGATTGAAATTCGTCGTTCCATCGGATGACCGCTCTGCTGCGATCAAGACACTTCCTGCTATGCATTCGATCGCCGTCGATGGGGTGATCTGCGGAGTGGACGGTTCAGGAACTACGGCGTGCAAAGACCCGCAGGGTCGCGGTTTCATCCTGTCGACCACGTGGTCGGGATGGCTGCCAAAGGTATGACAGGTGGCCCTGCCGATGAGGCTTGACGGAGCCGGCGAGTAACCGTCTGATCGTTACTAAGCGCTCTGGTCAATTCATAAGCTGGAGAATGCTGTTCTCTAAATCGGAAAACGACAGTATCGTGTGGCCGTGGACTTCACCCGCAAGAGCATCGACGTCGACGGCCTGACCACCAGCTACCTCGAAGCCGGGCAGGGTGACCCGGTTGTCCTGCTGCACGGCGGTGAGTTCGGCGCCGGCGCCGAACTCGGCTGGGAGCACGTCATCGGTGCGCTGGCCGAGCATTACCGGGTGCTCGCGCCGGATATGTTGGGCTTCGGTGAGAGCGCCAAGGTCGTCGACTTCACCGACGGCCGCGGCATGCGAATCCGTCACATCGGGCGGTTCTGTGCCGAACTCGGCGTCGCCTCAGCACATTTCGTCGGCAACTCGATGGGCGCGATCAACCTGCTCGTCGACATGACATCGGAGGCTCCGCGGCTCCCGGTGCGATCACTCACCGCGATCTGCGGGGGAGGGGAGATCCAGCGCAACGAGCATTCGGCCGCGCTGTACGACTACGACGCCACGTTGGAGGGGATGCGACGCATCGTCACCGCACTGTTCGCCGATCCGGCCTACCCGGCCGACGAGGCCTACGTGAAGCGGCGCTACGAGTCCAGCGTCGCGCCGGGAGCGTGGGAATCCTTGGCAGCGGCCCGCTTTCGGCGGCCGGGCCTTGAGGCGCCGGCGACACCGTCGTCGAAACGTGCCTATGACCGGATCGGTGTGCCGACCATGATCATCGAGGGGGATCGTGACAAGCTGCTGCCGTCCGGTTGGGCCGCCGACATCGCCGGGCAGATCGCCGGCGCGCGTAGTGCGGTGATCGCCGGCGCCGGACACTGTCCGCAGATCGAACAACCGGCCGCGCTCGTCGCGGTACTGCTGGAATTCCTGAAAGAGGTGCGATGAACGAACTGGCCGGAAAAGTCACCGTGGTCACCGGCGGGGCGTCGGGTCTCGGTGAGGGCCTGGTGCGGCGGTTCGCCGCCGAGGGCGCGCGGGTGGTGATCGGCGACATTGATGAGGAGCGCGGCAAAGCGCTGGCCGACGAACTCGGCGAGAGCGCGCGGTTCCTGGCTACCGATGTCGCCGACATCGAGCAGGTGGGCGCCCTGGTGTCGACCGCGGTGGACACCTTCGGCGGTCTGGACGTGATGGTGAACAACGCCGGGGTCTCGGGCCGGATGCACCGGCGGTTCCTCGATGACGACCTGGCCGATTTCGACACCGTGATGCGGGTCAACGTGCGGGCCGTCATGGCCGGGACCCGTGACGCCGCGCGGTACATGGCCGAGCACGGCGGTGGATCGATCCTCAACCTGACCTCGATCGGTGGGATCCAGGCCGGCGGCGGCGTGATGACCTATCGGGCGTCCAAGGCCGCGGTCATCCAATTCACCAAGTCCGCGGCGATCGAGTTGGCGCACTACGAGATCCGGGTCAACGCCATCGCGCCGGGCAACATCCGCACCGCGATCGTGGCCAAGTCGGCCTCGCCGGAAGAGCGGGAGCGCATCGAGGAGTTCGAGGCCGGGATTCGGGCTCAGATGCGCAACGATCGTCCCCTCAAGCGGGAGGGCACGGTCGAGGATGTGGCCGAGGCGGCACTGTATTTCGCCACCGACCGTTCGCGGTATGTCACCGGTACCGTGCTGCCGATCGACGGGGGCACCGTCGCGGGCAAGGTCATCGTCCGCAAGCCCAAGAGTTAGCCTCGCTGAGCCCCGAAGAAGCCGCCGAGCCTACGGTTTCTGCCCTGGTAACCAGGTTTTTCCGGCAGAAACCGTAGTGTCGGCACGTTGGTGTGGCTGCGTGGCGCGGCTCCGCACACAGATTAAATCAACTGCTTGACTTAATTACAGGAGAGGCGTTGACTGTAACGGTGACGACAGCCAGCCGGACTGCGCGGGCCGACCGGGCCCTCGGCACCCAGGAGGCGATCCTCAAGGCGGCCGAGCGGCTCTATGCCGAGCACGGCGTGTTCGCCGTCTCTAACCGTCAGGTGAGTGAGGCGGCCGGGCAGGGCAACAACGCCGCGGTCGGTTATCACTTCGGCACCAAGACCGATCTGGTCCGCGCGATCGAACACAAGCACCGTGGACCGATCGAGTGCCTGCGACAGCAGATGGTCGCCGACACCGCCGGGTCCTCCCAATTGCGCGACTGGGTGGCGTGCCTGGTGCAGCCGCTCACCGAACACCTTGCGGCTCTGGGCAACCCGACGTGGTATGCCCGGTTCGCCGCGCAGGTGATGACCGACCCGGCCTACCACGACATCGTGGTGCGCGACGCCCTGAGTTCGGCATCGCTGGTCCAGGTCATCGAGGGAATGAAGAACTGCCTACCCGAACTGCCCGACGAGGTTCGCGTGGAGCGCAACATCATGGCGCGCAACCTGTTGATGCACAGCTGTGCCGATCGAGAACGTGCCATGGCTCAAGGTGACACCTTGCCCAGGCCGTCCTGGCAACGTGCCGCCTCGGGCCTGATCGACGCCATCGTCGGTCTGTGGTTGGCACCGGTTACACGAGAAAGCGACCGCGTATGAAAGTCACTGTCAACCAGGACAAGTGCGTCTCGTCAGGACAGTGTGTGCTGAATGCCGGCGAGGTGTTCGACCAGCGCGACGAGGACGGCGTCGTCGTGCTGCTCGAGCCCACCCCCGGACCCGACCAAGCCGACAATGCCCGCCGCGCCGCAGCGGCCTGCCCAGCCCTGGCCATCGAGATCGAGGAATGACACCCACCCATGTCTGAAACCCTTACCGACACCACCGCCACCGACATCCCGGACTACCCGATGGAGCGCGCGGCGGCCTGCCCGTTCGCCCCGCCGCCACAGATGTTGGACATGGGCAAGGTCAAAGGCCTGTCCCGGGTACGCATTTGGAACGGTGACACCCCGTGGCTGATCACCGGTCACGAGGAGGCGCGCACGCTGTTCGCCGATTCTCGGGTCAGCGTCGACGACCGTCGCTCGGGTTTCCCGCACTGGAACGAGCACATGCTGTCCACGGTCGACAAGCGGCCACGCTCGGTGTTCACCTCCGACGCCGAAGAGCACACCCGGTTCCGCCGGATGCTGTCCAAGCCGTTCACCTTCAAGCGGGTCGAGGGCCTGCGCCCGGCGATCCAGAAGGTCACCGACGAGTGCATCGACAAGATGCTGGCCGGGCCCAAGCCGGCTGACATCGTGGCCGGACTGGCATTGCCCGTGCCCACCGTGGTGATCAGCGAAATGCTCGGTGTGCCTTACGAAGACCACGAGTTCTTCCAGGAGCACGCCAATGCCGGCCTGGCCCGGTACGCAGCTGCCGACGCCATGCAGAAGGGCGCGATGAGCCTGCACCAGTACTTGATCAACCTTGTGGAGGAGAAGCAGGCCCATCCCTCCGAGGACGCCGTGTCGGACCTGGCCGAACGGGTCACGGCGGGCGAGATCAGCGTCAAGGAGGCCGCGCAGCTGGGCACCGGTCTGTTGATCGCCGGGCACGAGACGACGGCCAACATGATCGGCATCGGGATCCTGGCCCTGCTGGAAAACCCAGAACAGGCCGACTTCCTGCGCAACGCCGAGGATCCCAAGGTGATCGCCAACGCGGTCGAGGAGCTGATGCGGTACCTGTCGATCATCCAGACCGGTCAGCGCCGGGTCGCGATCGAGGACATCGAGGTCGGTGGCGAGACCATCCGCGCCGGCGAGGGCATCATCATCGACCTGGCCCCGGCCAACTGGGACGCCAAGGCCTACCCAGAACCGGACAAGCTCGACCTGAGTCGGGACGCCGGCCAGCAGCTGGGCTTCGGGTACGGCCGTCACCAGTGCGTCGGCCAGCAGCTGGCACGCGCCGAACTGCAGATCGTCTTCCACACGCTGTTGCGTCGCATCCCGACCCTGGCTTTGGCCATCCCGTTCGACGAGGTCCCCTTCAAGCATGACCGCCTCGCCTACGGCGTCTACGAGCTTCCCGTCACCTGGTGACCTGACTTTCAGCCCACAGCCCGAATGGAGATGTGAAATGTCTACCGCGACTCAAACGCTCTATCCACCAGAAGGTTTCGGTGCCCCCAAGAACCGCAAAGGGCATGCATCGGCCGACGGTTTGACCGGTCTTCCCAGAGGCACCGAGATCTTTTCCGCCGACAACCACATCTCGGTGGCCGACGACATCTTCTACGAGCGCTTCCCCGAGGAGCTCAAGGGCGCCGCGCCGCGAATCTGGTACGAGGACGGCGCCTACATGGTCGGCATGAAGGGCAAGGCCTGGACCGGTGGCGATTTCGGCCGCGTGCTGATGCAGTACGACGACCTCGCCGGGGCGGCGTCCAACAACATCGCCGCACGCATCCGAGAACTCAAAGAGGACGGCATCGACAAGGAGCTGGCCTTCCCGAACGCGGTGCTCGCCCTGTTCCACTACCCGGACAAGGCGTTGCGCGAGCGGGTGTTCCGGATCTACAACGAGCACATCGCCGCCTTGCAGGAGCAGTCGAACGGCCATTTCTACGGCGTCGGGCTGATCAACTGGTGGGACCCCAAAGGGGCGCGCAGCACACTCGAGGAGTTGAAGTCGCTGGGCCTCAAGACGTTCCTGCTGCCGCTGAACCCGGGTAAGGACGACGAGGGCAACATTTACGACTACGGCAGCACCGACATGGATGCGGTGTGGGACGAGATCGAGGCGTCGGGAATCCCGGTCAGCCACCACATCGGCGAAACCCCGCCCAAGACACCATGTCAGAACAACAGCGTCGTCGTCGGCATGATGGTCAACGTCGACTCGTTCCGGGAGCAGTTCGCCAAGTACGTCTTCTCCGGCATTCTCGATCGCCATCCCACGCTCAAGATCGGGTGGTTCGAGGGTGGAATCGCCTGGGTGCCCACGGCTTTGCAGGACGCCGAGCATATGCTGGCCTCCTACCGGCACATGTTCAACCACGAACTGCAGCACGATGTCCGGCACTACTGGGACAAGCACATGTCGGCCTCGTTCATGGTCGACCCGCTGGGGCTTCGCCTGATCGACGAGATCGGCGTCGACAACGTGATGTGGTCCAGCGATTACCCGCACAACGAGAGCACGTTCGGGTATTCGGAGAAGTCGCTGGCCACCGTCGTGGAGGCCGTCGGTCCGGACAACGCCGTCAAGATCGTCTCCACCAACGTCCAGAAGTTCCTGGGATTGGTATGACGACGCCGACGACGGCGACGCGCTCGGGGGTGACCACGATCGTCCGGTCCGGTTTGAGCTGGATGGACATTCCCGACGAGCCCGATCTCGGCCGGATGCGCCGTGAGGTTGGGGTGCGTCTTCGTGATGCCATGCGGCAGCACGGTGTCGACGTCCTGGTGCTGCTCGGCAACGGCAACGTCGTGTATGCCACCGGCGCGAGCTGGCCCCTTCTGGATGCCGGCCTCTCGCATGTCGAGCGTCCGATCGCCGTGGTCTTGGCCGACGACGAATACCCACACCTGTTCCTGCCGGCACGTGAGGGCGCCCCGCTGGAGACCGACCTGCCCGACGACCATCTCCATCCGCCGTTGTTCCTCGAATTCGACGAGGGCGTGGAGCATTTCCGCCGGATACTGGCCAGTCTGGTGCCGGCCGGGGCGTCCTTCGCCGTCGATGAGCTGACCGGGGCGATGCGCCGCGCCGGCGATCGGCTGTTCGCGACCCCACCGACGGACGCCGCACCGGTGGTGGGCGCGGCCAAGTTGGTCAAAACTCCCGATCAGATCGCCGCGGTCCGTCGGGCTTGCCGGATCACCGAAGAAGCCATGGTGGACGTGCAGAAGTCGTTGGCTCCGGGCGTGCGGCAGACCGACCTGTCGGCACACTTCCTGCGCCGCGCCTTCGAACTCGGCGCGACGGCCAGCATGCTCGAGGCGATCTGGCAGGTGATGCCGGCCAGCAAGGCCGAAGGTGCATGGACCACGCACGGCGATCTGGCGCTGCCGCTGTTGTCCACCGAACGTGAACTCAAACAGGGCGACGTGCTGTGGACCGACGTGTCGATCACCTACCGAGGATATTGTTCTGACTTCGGCCGCACCTGGGTGGTGGGGCAGGAGCCCACCGAACGGCAGCAGGCCCAGTTCCACCAATGGCGCGACATCCTCGCCGCGGTCCTCGCCGTCACCAAAGCGGGTGCCACCAACGGAGATCTGGCCCGCGCCGCCATTGCCGCCGCCGGCGGACACAAGCCGTGGTTGCCGCACTTCTACATCGGCCATGGCATCGGCTCCAACGCCGCCGAGATGCCGATGATCGGCACCGACCTCGGACAGGAGTTCGACGACAACTTCGTGTTCCCGGCCGGCATGCTGCTGGTGCTCGAACCGGTCGTGTGGGAGGACGGAACCGGTGGCTACCGCGGTGAAGAGATCGTGGTGATCACCGAAGAAGGGTGGATGCCGTTGACCGACTACCCCTACGACCCGTATCGGTGAGCGGGAGCGAACACGTGAGTATCCAAACCCCCAACATCGACGCGAATTTCGACGTCACCCCCGATTCACCTGCCCTGCGCACCGGGCGCCGGGAACGGGTGCTGGCGCAGATGGCGGCCGACGACCTGGACATCCTGGTGTTGGGACGCCAGGCCAACGTCCGATACGTCAGCGGTGCCCCGCAGCTGTGGGTGGCCGGCACCCGACCGTTCGGCCCGATCTGCAGCCTGGCCCGCGACACCGGTGCGCTGTACCTGAACAGCACGTGGGATGAAGGCATCCCGGAGGAGATTCCGCACGAGAACCTCTACGGTCTGTGCTGGAACCCGATGACGTTGATCGGCGTGCTGCAGGGTATACCGGGGGCCGATACGTTCACGCGGGTCGGAACCGATGCGCTGACACCGACTTTCGCCACGCTGCTGCCGATGGCTTTTCCCGCCGCCGACCTCGTCGACGCCGAACCGGCGATGCGCGCGGCACGGCGTATCAAAACGCCCGAGGAGATCGAGGCGCTGCGCACCGCGCTGCGAATCGCCGAGCACGGACTGGCCTCTGCGGTCGCCGCGGTGGCGCCCGGCAACACCGAGCGCAACCTGGCCGGGGCGCTGATGGAATGCGAAGCCGCCGGTGGTATCAGCACCCCGGCCACGCAGGACTCGGCGTGGATCACGTCGAAGGACAGCCCGTTCCGCCGTTCCGCGGGCGACGGCCGGTTACGCGACGGCGACCTGGTGGCCGTGTCGGCCGGTGTGCTGGCCGGCGGCTATGTGGGCGAGGTGGCCCGCACGTGGCCGGTCGGTGAGATTGCCGACTCGGCCGCCGTGCAGGCGCTGTACTCGCGTCGGGATGCCCTGTGGGACAAGCTAGTCGATGCCTGCCGGCCCGGGGCGAGCGCCGCAGCCCTGCTCCGTGCGTACGCCGAGGCCGGGGAGCCGGTTCCACCGATGCCGGTGGCGCATGGACTGGGTCTCGGCTTCGATCCACCGGTGGTGACGCCGCAACTCCAGGCGACCGTTGACAGTGAGCGACTTGAGGAAGGAATGGTTTTGGCCGTTACTGCGCACGTGTGGGAGAAGGGTGTGGGCTCGGTCTTCACCCGCGATGCGGTGCTGATCACCGACCGGGGCCCCGAGGTGTTGTCCGACGCGGCGACATGGTCGGCGTCATGACCGACACCCGCCCCACACCTGAGGAGATCATCCTCTACGACAAGGATCCCAAGACCAAGATCGCCACCATCACGTTCAACCGGCCGGAGTTCCTCAACGCGCCGACGTCGATGGCCCGGCTGCGTTACGCCGACGTGTTACGGGCCGCCAACGCCGACAACGACGTCAAGGTGGTGATCATCCGTGGGGTGGGTGACAACCTCGGCAGTGGCGCGGACCTGCCGGAGTTCATGGAGGGCAATGACAATCCGGCGGTGCGGCTGGCCGAGTTGCGGCTGGAGGATGACGGTGTCGGCGAGGTGACCTACCCGCCGAAGGGCACCTTCCGCAACGGTGCCACCATCTCCGCCTGGTACGCCAATTCGCAGGCCGGCAACCGCGCCCTGCAGGACTTCAAGAAGATCAGCATCGTCGAGGCCAAGGGCTACTGCTACGGCTGGCACTTCTACCAGTGCGCCGACGCCGATCTGGTGATCTCCAGCGAGGACGCGCTGTTCGGCCATCCGTCGTTCCGGTACCACGGTTGGGGACCACGCATGTGGACCTGGGTGCAGATGATGGGCCTGCGCAAGTTCCAGGAGATGGTGTTCACCGGCCGGCCCTTCACCGCCGCCGAGATGTATGACTGCAACTTCCTGAACAAGGTCGTGCCTCGCGATCAACTGGAGACAGAGGTGGCCAAGTACGCCCTGGCCTGTGCCCGGAACCGCCCGGTAGACACCGTGTTCCAGCAGAAGCTCTTCTTCGAGGTGTTCAAGCAACAGCAGGGTGAGTACATGGGCAGTCTGCTGAGCGCGTTCTTCGAGTCCATGGGCAACGGTGTGGCGAACGACAGCGACGACGACCTGGACATGTTCGAGTCGATCGATTCCGGACTCTCGGCCGCGGTCAACGACAACGACAGCAAGTTCCCACCCGAGTTCCGGTTGTCCAAGAAGAACCGGGCCAAACCCGAATAGACACATGAGCGCACCACTTGACGGCTACACCGTGATCGATCTGTCGTCGGGGATCGCGGGGGCCTACGCCACGAAGATCCTCGCCGACGGCGGCGCCGAAGTGATCAAAGTCGAAGCACCCGAGGGCGATCCGTTGCGCCGCTGGTCGGCCTCAGGCTCCCGGGTCGGGCCCGACGAGGACGGCGCCCTGTTCACCTTCCTGGCCGGTGGCAAACGCAGCGTGGTCGTCGACCCCGATGACCACGACGACGCACAGCTGCTCGAGAGCCTGGTGGCCACGGCTGACGCGGTGATCTGGTCGCCGGAATCGGCTGTCGCACAGCGCCTCGCGCCCGAGGACCTGTTCCGGCGGTATCCGCATCTGATCGTCACCACGATCACCCCCTTCGGGCTGGACGGTCCGTGGAGTGGTCGGGCCGCCACCGAGTTCACCCTGCAGGCGTGGTCGGGTGGAGCGATCGGCATCGGCCGCGGCGTGCAGGATCGGGCGCCGGTGTCGATCGGTGGTCAGGTTGGGGATTGGTTGACCGGTGCGTATGCGGCGGCGATGACGCTGGCATTTCGGGCCCGTGCGCTGCGTGACGGCGTCGGCGAGCTGGTGGATCTGTCCGCGCTCGAGGCCCAGATCCTCGGCCTGACGTACTATCCCGTGACCTACTTCGAGATGTTGGGCCGACCGTGGCGCACGGAGCGCAGGCCCACAGTTCCCGGCGTGGCCGAAGCCGCCGATGGTCTCGTGGCGCTGGGTTGTGGCACTGCCCAGCAGTGGTGGGATCTGTGTGCGATGTCCGGCCACGACGAATGGATCGAC
The DNA here is from genome assembly GCF_001666875.1 of Mycobacterium sp. E802. Classification (NCBI taxonomy): domain Bacteria; kingdom Bacillati; phylum Actinomycetota; class Actinomycetes; order Mycobacteriales; family Mycobacteriaceae; genus Mycobacterium; species Mycobacterium sp. E802. The sequence continues at coordinate 84,383 of NZ_LZJD01000015.1, read as the reverse complement.
GAGACGTCGGAGCTGACGATCACCGAGCAGGCCAACTTGCATGCCGACGAGCTGTACAGCTGGTTGCGTGAGCAGAAGGTCGACGATGTCCGAGAGTTGGCTTCGGCATTTCGGATCCCCAACTCGCCGGTGGGCAACGGCGAAAATGTCACGGCCATGGACCATTTCGTCGAGCGTCAGGCGTTCGTCCGCAACCCGGGGCAGGGATTCATCCAGCCCGCAGCGCCGTACCGGCTCTCCGGCGTCACGTTGAGCGGTCCCGCACCGGCGCCAAGGCTCGGCGAGCACACCGAAGAGGCCCGGGCTGCCGAACGAGTGCCCCGCGCCGTCCCGGCCGGCACGCCCGCCAAAGATCGGCTGCCGTTCAGTGGGCTGCGGGTGCTCGACATGACGACGTTCTGGGCGGGGCCGTCGTGCACGCATGCGCTCGGCATGCTCGGCGCGGAGATCATCCACCTGGAGTCGACGCCGCGGCCGGACGGCACCCGGTTGATCGCGGGCATCCCGGCCAGTGTCGAACAGTGGTGGGAGCGCTCACCGATCTTCAGTGCGCTCAACACCAACAAGAAGAGCCTGACCCTGGACTTCCAAACCGAGGCGGGCCGAGACCTGCTGCGGCGGTTGATCGCGACCTGCGACGTGGTGGTGGAAAACTTCACTCCCCGGGTGATCGACCAGATCGGGCTCGACTTCGAATCGGTGCGTGCCCTCCGCGAGGACATCGTGATGGTGCGGATGCCCGGTTTCGGACTGGACGGCCCGTGGCGCGACAACCCGGCCTTCGCGTACATCATCGAGGACGCGTCCGGATTGAGTTGGCTCACCGGTTATCCCGACCGCGCGCCGTTCGAACCGTATTCGGTCGGCGATCCCAACGCCGGGGTACATGCGCTTTCGGCGCTGATGTTGGCGCTGGAGCACCGCCGCCGCACTGGCGAGGCCGTGCTGGTGGAGGCCGCGATGGTCGACGCTGCGCTCAACATTGCCGCCGAACAGGTCATCGAGTACTCGGCCTACGGTGCACTGCTGCAGCGCGATGGCAACCGCGGTCCGGCCGCAGCCCCGCAGAACATCTACCGGTGCGCCGACATCGACGAGTTCGGCCGGGCGGACAGCTGGGTCGCCATTGCGGTGAGCGACGACGCCCAGTGGCAGGCGTTGTGTGCCGCGATCGGGCAGCCGGACTGGGCGACGGATCCGGAGTTGGGCACCGCCGCCGGACGACGTGCCCGCCACGATGTGATCGACGAGAGATTGGCGGCCTGGTGCCTGCCCCGCAGCGGTGACGAGATCGTCGAGGCGCTGTGGCCCGCCGGTATCCCGGTGGCCAAGGTGATGCAGCCGCACCGGCAACTTGACGTGCCGCAGTTGCGCTTCCGTAGGTTCTTCGAGCATGTCGGACATCCGGTGAACAACCCGGCTCCGCACAGCACGTTGCCCGTGTGCCTCGCCAATGGGCCGCGGGAGCTGCACCGCCACGCCGCACCGCTGCTGGGTGAGCACAACCACGAACTGCTGACCGAGCTGGGTCTGTCGGGCGACGAGATCGCCGCACTCGCCTCCGACGGCGTGATCGGTACCGAGCCCGGCGTCGGTGGACGCCGAAAAGCAGCTCGCTGAGCGGTGTTTCAGCGCCGCCGATACGCGAGCGCGTCGAGGAGGGCACCGAAATCCTCGGTGGCCCAGAGGTGCAGAACGTTGTTCAACATGAGCAGCGGTGATCGTATCGCCTCGCTCTCGGCGATCACCGGGTCGAAGCGGTCGAGGTTGCGATCAGGCAGCACGGCCCGCAGATGCGTGGGCACGTCGAGCAGCCACGCCACGCCCATCACCGCGGCGTAGAGCACGAGCTGTTGGCGGAGCAGGTTCACGTCGAGTCCCTGCCCACCGGCTGCGTGGAACTCGGTGGCGAAGTGGGCGAGCAGCTCGTCAAGGTGGTCTTCCCACATGCCGGTCTCGGCGCTGCACAACGAACCCCACAGGGCCATCGCGACATTCATCACGCTGATACAACCCCAGTCCATCAGACCGCAGGCCGTCGTGCCGTGTGGTTCGGTCCAGAACCAGGCGTTGTCGACATTGGCATTCCAGTGACACAGCGCCACCTGCTCGTCGGTCGCGTGGAGCCAGGCCATCACGGCATCTTCGGCCGCGTCGATCCGGACCACATCGGTGAGCACGCGGTCTATGAACTCGGCCCGCCGGGCCACTGCAGGCAGTAGCGCCGGATACCGCACAGCGAAGGCGGCCAATCGGCGGACCTGCGCGGTCAGATCGGCGGGGGAGCGACGCACCCGGGTGCCGACGGCGACCTTGGCGGCGTCGTATCGAAACATGTCGGCCACGGCTTCGGGCAGCTCACCGCCGTGGTGTGCTCCAGCCAGACGGGCGACCGACGTGAGCAGCGCCCGGTAGTGGCCGAGCGCGTCGGGCATTCGGTAGTCGAGGCACTTGTCGTAGTGGGGTTCGATGCCGGTGGAGCCGAAGGCGATTCGCTCGGTCACCAGCACCCCAGTGCTTGAGGCCTGGTGATAGTCGGCGAACAGACACAGCGGCACCCTGATCGGCAGTGCCGTGCGAGCCGACAGCGCTCCGAATGCTGTTTCGAGTTCCATCTGCGTCTTGCCTCGATCCCGGCGGGCGTTGTCGAAGTCGCGGGAGAACTTGACGAAGAGTTCGGTGGGCAATCCGTCAGCGGGATCGGCGTAGCGGACATCCACGAGGGCCTTGCGTCCGGTGCTCCCGCCCGAGCATTCCTCGAACCGGGTGACCGCGACGACCTGGTTACGTTGTGGGAGAACGCCGAAGGCGTGCAGCGCCGTGGTCAGGAAATCCGGGCCGGCAATCCGCAGGGCTTCGGGATCAGCGGGAAATTCAAGCCCGGTAGCGTCCCCGGTCACCCAGCGTTGCATCTAACCTCGACAACCATGGCTATCAACCCTTCTGACATTCTGCTCACCGGACAGGTGGCCGTGGTCACCGGCGGCGGCACCGGGATCGGCCGGGGAGTTGCCGCCGGCCTGGCCGCCTTCGGTGCCTCCGTGGCGATCTGGGAGCGTAACCCGGACACCTGCGCAGAGGCCGCCGATTCGATCGGTTGTCTGGGTATCGTCACCGACGTACGTGACGCCGAGCAGGTGGATGCCGCGCTGGTGCAGACGATTGCGGAGTTGGGCACCGTGCGCGTCCTGGTCAACAACGCCGGTGGCGTGTTCTCCTCACCGCTGCTGGAGACCACCGAGAATGGCTGGGATGCGTTGTATAAGAGCAACTTGCGCCATGTGCTGTTGTGCACACAGCGGGTGGCGCGCCAGTTGGTCGCAGAAGGATCATCCGGCAGCATCATCAATCTCACGTCGATCGAAGGAGTGCGGGCCGCACCGGGCTACGCTGCCTACGCCGCGGCCAAGGCCGGCGTCATCAACTACACCCAGACCGCGTCGTTCGAGCTTGCGCCGCACAACATCCGGGTCAACGCGATCGCGCCTGATCTCACCGTCACCGAGGGGCTGTTGGCCTTGTCTCCGGACGGGTTGCCGGAAGGCATCGCCGACGCGATACCGCTGGGGCGGGCCGGTCACGTCGACGAAATCGCCGGGACCGCAGTCTTTCTGGCTTCCAGCCTGTCGAGTTACATCACCGGGCAGACGATCCATGTGGACGGAGGCACACGGGCTGCGGGTGGCTGGTACCGCCACCCGCAGTCCGGTGCCGCAACACTCGGCCCAGGCTAGGGATCCGGGCCTACTTGAGGCAGCTTCCAGCGTCCACCGGCAGGGTCACGCCGGTGACGTAACGAGCCTCGTCCGAGGCCAGGAACAGCACGGCGTTGCTGATGTCCACCGCCTCGACCCACGGGATGGGCAGGGTGTGGAACAGCTGGCAGATCGGCGCCATGTCGTCGGGGCCCGGGTTCTCCAGGTCGGGCCGGAACATCTTGAACGTGCCGTCGTTGTGCAACATCGGGGTGGCCACGTGCGTGGGATGCACGCTGTTACAACGGATGTTGTGCTGGCCGAGTTCGACGGCGAAGCCGCGCATCAGGCCGACGACACCGTGCTTGGCGGCGACATAGTTGCCGCAGTGCGGGTACGCCTTGAGGCCACCCACCGAGCTGGTCAGGATGATCGACCCGCCGCGGCCACCTGCGATCAGATGCGGCACACCGGCTTTCACCGACTTCCAGACGCCGGAGAGATTGATGTCGATCATCTCGTCCCAGTCCAGCTGGCTGGTTTCGTGCAGGACGTCCCCGCCGTTTCCGATGCCGGCGTTCGCCACGATGATGTCGAGGCGACCGAGCTGCTCGACCCCGCTGTCCACGGCGGCCTTGACCGCGTCGGCGTCGCGCACGTCCACCTCTGCGGTAACCACCCGACGGTTGAGGCCCTTGATCAGGTTCGCGGTCTCGGCCAGGTCGTCAGAGGTGGAGGCCGGGATGGCGGTCTCCACGCCGGGCCGGATCGGTCCGCAGATGTCGATCGCGATGATGTCGGCGCCCTCTTGGGCCAGCCGTATCGCATGGCTACGTCCCTGGCCACGAGCAGCGCCCGTGACGAACGCGACCTTGCCTTCCACCCGTCCAGTCATTGTTACCCCAGTTCGGTATTCGTGAGCAGCTACGTTCGGCGAAATCTGTGCAGCTGCTCAGCACTCTGTCACCGGGCCGCCCGCCGTGTCAACGACAGATGCGGTCCGAGCAATTTGTACTCTCCGCTTAGAAGAATGATGTTCTCGGCGAGGCGAGCTCAGGAGAGTGTGCGACGGTCCGAACCCCGGTCGCGATGCGGGGCGCGTCGTCGGTGCGGAGTGCATCGATGGCGCCCGTGCGTGCGATATGCAAACGGGAAAACCGGCGCGATCAGGTCGGCGGCGGCCGGTATGAGATCCGGCACACAGCGCCGGGCGAAGGTACTTCTGACTGCTAGAGAACGCTGTTCTCGGCTAGCCTGCGACGAAGCCGTTGGCCACGAAGTCCCACACTTCATCGGCGGTGATCGGGTGGACGGAGGCCTCGTCGGCTCCGCCGCTGGACTGCGCGACGAACATCACCGTCTGCATGGTCATGGCGGCCATGCGTCGCGGGTTGATTCCGGGGCGGAGCTGGCCGGCGTCGGAAGCTTCCACCATGAGCTCGGTGAGCAGGGCCAGCAGCGGCGCATGGGCCACCTTCACCTCTGACGGATGCGACACCAGCAGGCGCGGGGCGAAGTCGGTGAACAGCGGACGTTTGGCGGCCGGGTCAGGGCGCGACGATTCGAAGAGCAATTGAATGGCGACCTTGAGCCGTTCGATCGGCTCATCCTGCGTGGAGGTGGCGGCCCGGATCTGGTCGGCCGATCGGCTCAGCGCATCCTCGAACAGTGCCAGGAGAAGCTCGTGTTTGCCGTCGAACTGCAGGTAGAAGCTGCGCAACGACTGCCGGGAGCGGTCCACGACCTCCTGCACGGTGAAGTCGGTGCTGCCCTTTTCGATGATGATCGCCTGGGCGGCGTCGAGGAACCGCTGCACGCGCTGCGCAGCCCGCAACTTGGCGGTTTTGATCGACCGCTCGACAGCGCGCTGCTTCCAAGCTGGTTCTTCGCCAGCGGTAGTCACTGGCTGGTCCGACGCTTGTCGAGTGGGGAGAACATGAACTGACTGTACCGGAGAACGCCTTGCCATTGTGGTCCCAGACCCCCTCGCGGCCAATGTGTTGGAGATTGTAACTTTCGCACTGAGAGAATAGTATTCTCATCGCGGGAATTATAGAAGCCTTTCGGGAAGAAGCCTTTCACATCAATTTGTGCCTCTCGACGCTCTTTTCGGGCCGCTGTGAGCAGAAGGAATGACGTGTATATCGACTACGACGCCAGCGACTCGATCGCCACGATCACGCTGAACCGGCCGGAAGCCGCCAACGCGCAGAACCCCGAGCTGCTCGATGAACTCGACGCCGCGTGGACCAGGGCCGCCGAGGACCACGATGTGAAAGTGATCGTCTTGCGAGCCAACGGCAAGCACTTCTCCGCGGGCCACGACCTGCGCGGCGGGGGACCGGTGCCCGACAAGATCACCTTGGAATTCCTGATCGAGCACGAATCGCGGCGCTATCTCGAATACACCCTCCGCTGGCGTAACGTCCCCAAGCCGTCGATCGCGGCGGTGCAAGGCCGTTGCATCTCCGGTGGCCTGCTGCTGTGCTGGCCGTGTGATCTGATCCTGGCCGCCGACGACGCGTTGTTCTCCGATCCGGTGGCGTTGATGGGTATCGGTGGTGTCGAATACCACGGGCATACCTGGGAACTCGGTGCCCGCAAGGCCAAGGAGATCCTGTTCACCGGCCGGGCCCTGACCGCCGAGGAAGCCGAGCGCACCGGCATGGTCAACCGGGTGGTCCCGCGCGACGAACTCGACACCCAGACGGCCGAACTGGCCGCACAGATCGCGCGGATGCCCGCGTTCGCGCTGCGGCAGGCCAAGCGTGCGGTCAATCAGACCCTCGACGTGCAGGGCTTCTACGCCGCAATCCAATCGGTGTTCGATATTCACCAGACCGGGCACGGCAATGCGCTTAGCGTCAGCGGATGGCCGGTGCTCATGGATATCGACGGGATGAAGCAGAACATCAAGTAGCGGTGGGCCTCTGAGGATGGGGGCGATCCGGCTCAGCGTGGCCTACGCGGCCCGCCAGATCTACGCGCAGACCACTGCGGCCGTTGCGGTGACGCTGGTGGTGCTGGCGCTCAGTCGCAACACCGTCGGTGATGCCCGGGAGTTGTTGACCCAGGCGAACCTTGTTGCCCTGATCGCACTGATGGTCGCGGCCGCGATCGTCGATACCGTCGTCGGCTGGGTCCTCGTTCATCCGACGTTTCGATGGTTTGCCGCGGGGGATGAGCCGACGCCGCAGCAGCAACGTGCCGCCATGCGTATTGCACCGCGTCAGACGATCATCCAGTTCAGCACCTGGGCGGTGAGCGCGCTGGTGTACACGCTGCTGAACCTCGATGTCGGGGGAGGAGTCGCGTACGTGATGGGCGGTGCCATCCTCTTCGGTGGAATCGCGGCCGCCTGCATGGGATTCCTGGTGACCCAACGCATGTTGCGGCCGATCGTGGCTGCCTCGCTGACCGCGTCCTCCGCCATGCTGGTCCGGATGCCCGGTGTGCTGGCCCGGCTGGTCACCATCTGGACCCTGTTCAGCGGGCTGCCCTTGGCCGGTATCGCGCTGATCGTGCTGGCCCGCTCGAACGGCTGGTTCGTGCAGAAGACGGCGCCGGTCGAGGCTGCGGTGCTGGTGGTGGCCGTCATCTCGCTGATGTTCGGACTGCGCTCGATGTTCCTGGTGGCCCGCTCGGTGTCGGACCCGGTCGGAGAAGTCGTCCTGGCCATGAAGGCCGTGGAACGCGGCTGGTCCGGAGTCTCGGTCAAGGTGTACGAATCGTCCGAGATCGGCCGGCTCCAATACGGTTTCAACCGGATGGTGGCCGGGCTGGCCGAGCGGAATCGATTGCGCGACTTGTTCGGCCGCTACGTCGGGGTCGACGTGGCCCGGCACGCCTTGGAGCAGGGCGCCGCAGTCACCGGAGACGTCCGCGAGGCCGCGGTTCTCTACGTCGACCTGGTCGGCTCGACCGCGTTGGGCGCCACTCGACCGCCGCAAGAGGTGGCGCAACTGCTCAACGGCTTCTTCAAGATCGTGGTGGACACCGTCGAGCACCACCACGGCCTGATCAACAAGTTCGAGGGTGACGCGGTGCTGGCTGTGTTCGGCGCGCCGCTGCGCCTGGACAATCCGGCCACCTCGGCGCTGGCCACCGCCCGGGCCCTGGCCCCACGGCTGCACCAGCTGCCGGATGTCGAGTTCGGCGTGGGCATTTCGTGTGGCTCGGTGTTCGCCGGCAACATCGGTGCCGAGAACCGCTACGAATACACGGTGATCGGCGACGCGGTCAACGAAGCCGCCCGGTTGGCCGATCACGCCAAGGACCGTGAGACGACGGTGTTGTGCTCGGGTAGTGCGCTGGCGCATGCCGATGCCGACGAAAGTCGGCACTGGGTGGTGCGGGGTTCGACGGTGCTGCGTGGTCGCTCGACGGCGACGGTCTTCGCCGAACCGCTCCCGGATTAGTGGGTCACCCCCCTACCGCGAGCAGACATAAACCCTTACCTTCTTCGCGGAAAAGGTAAGGGTTTATGTCTGCTCGGCAGAGGAACGCTACAGCTGGGCCAGGCGGGGCACGGTGCCGCGGGCCCGCAGGCCGGAGCCGGCCTTACGGGTGAGTTCCCGTGAGCTGCCCAGCAATCCGTCGAGCACCAGGGCGCGCTTGACGTGCACGTGCAGTTCGTGCTCCTCGGTGAAGCCGATGCCGCCGAGTACCTGCTGGCAGTGCTTGGCGGCGGTCAGCGCGGCCTTGCCTGCCGCAGCCTTGGCCAGCAACGAGTTCAGGTCGACGTTGTCCGAACCGGGCAGGCTCAGCGTCGCCTCGGCACCTTCGATGGCCACCAGGGTCTCGGCGAGTTTGTGGCGGACCGCCTGGAACGACGAGATCGGCTTGCCGAACTGGACCCGGTCCAACGCATGCCGGCGGGCCAGGGCCAGCATCGCCCGGGCCGAGCCGACCAGCCACCAACCCAGCGCGCGGCGTGCTTCGGAGATCCGTAGCAGTTGGCCGTCGGGGACCTGACGCAACGGCAGCCCGCCGAGGGTCGGATTCTCGGCGCTGCTCTCACGTTCCCACACCACCCAGGTGCCACCGGCATAGGGCATGGGCGGGGTGCCACCGGGCAGACCGCCGATGGTCTCGAGCAGCACGTCGTTGAGAACCGAGGCGTGCGAACCGGTTTCGCCCAGCAGCCGGAACACCAGCGGCATGGCGACCTCGGGCATGTCCGAGAGCATCTCAGCCCAGCCGAGCTCGGCCAGCGCAGTGTCGAGCTCAGGGCCCGACGCGGCCAGCATGGTCTTGCGCAGGGTGTCTTCGAGCAGGCCGAGTGACTCGGCGTCCAAGCCCGGTTCCGTCGTGGCGGCCATGGCTCACTCCTTCCCGAGGTCCAAGAGGCGGCGCGCGATGATGTTGCGCTGTACTTCGGCGGTCCCGCCGTAGATGGTGGCGGCCCGCGAATACAGGTACTCCGTGCGCCATTCGGAATCTTCGAGCTCGATGACCCCGGGAAGCAGGTTGCGCGCGGTGTCATAGAGCAATTGCTCGGCACCGGCCAACAGCACCTTGTCGATCGACGTGTCCGGGCCCAACTTGTGGCCCTCGGCCAGACGGCGCTGGGTGGCCGCCGAGCGGCAACGCAGCGTGTGCAGGGCCAGATAGACCTCACCGAGATCCGAATCCACCACCTGGCCTTGCCGTTTCACCGCTTCGACCAACGCGTCGAACCGGGAGTACAGATAGGCGATGCGCTGCCAGAAGCAGGTCGAGCGTTCATAGGGAAGCAGGTCCATGGCCAGCTGCCAGCCGTCGCCGGGCTTGCCGAGCATGCGGCTCGCGTCGACCTCGACGTCGTCGAAGTACACCTCGCAGAACTCGTCGACGTCGTGCATGGTGTGTAAGGGCCGTACCGAGATGCCCGGGGAATCCATGTCGACGAAGAACGCCGTGATGGCCTGATGATTGGGAGTGTCGGCGTCGCCGGTGCGGGTGAGCAGGATGCAGCGGTGCGAGAACTGCGCGAAGCTGGTCCACACTTTCTGGCCATTGACGACCCACTTGCCGTCCTCGCGCTGGACCGCGCGGGTGGTCAGCGAGGCCAGGTCACTGCCGGATCCGGGTTCGGAGAAGCCCTGGCACCACTGCTCTTCCCCGGAGAGCATCTTGGGCAGCATCTCCGCGGCCAGTTCGGGTGTGGCGTAGTCGATCATCGTGGGTGCGAGCACCTCGATCATCGAGTACGGGCCCGGCTCGGCGAGGCGCCGGCCGACGATCTCCTCACCGACGATGGCGCGCAACACATCCGGGCCGCCGAGCCCGCCGGCATGTTCGGGCCAGCCGTAACGGCCCCAGCCGCCGTCGTAGAGCGCGCGCATCACTTGGGCGAACTGCTTCATGTGCGCGGCCAGCGAGTGGTCGTCCGGCGGGGTCAGGTCATTCTCGGCGAGCCAGTCCTGCAGTGCCGCACGGAACGTCGCAGGGTCGAAGAGGTCGGTCATCCTGCTTCCGGCCTGCCGATCGCATGCGGCCGGCCGTGATCGTGATCGCCACTGCGCCGGATGAAGGTCATGGCCCGGGTCTTCAACCGCCAGCCCTCGGCGGTCCGCTCATAGGTGTCGCGGTAGTAGCCGATGCGCATGTCGTGCTTGGAATGCTCGATGAAGCACAGCGGTTGCGTGCCGGATGCCGTATCGGCGCCTTCTACCAGGTCGATCAGCGCGGTGCCGGTCATGAACAGGCCCTTGGGGGCCGCGTCGACGAGCACGGGGAAGCGATTGAGCGTATAGGTCTCGCCGAATGCGCTGTAGGTGCCGTCAGGGGTGAAAACACTGATCAGACCGTCGATGTCACCCTGGGTGATGGTGACCGCGTACTTGGCGAGCACCTGCTGGATCTCGATCAGATCCTCGATGCGGCTCGGGGAGTCAGTTGATGTGGTCATTGCGGAAAACCTTACCGCCTTTCATTACAAAATCCACACGCTGTGTAACGCTGATGTCCTCGAGTGGGTTGCCTGGCACCGCGATGATGTCAGCGAGCAGCCCTTCGGCCAGCCGGCCGCGGTCGGTGGCGTTGATCAGATCGGCGGCGATCGTGGTGGCCGAGCGCAGCACCGCGGCCGGCGGCATGCCCCATTCCACGAGCGTCACAAGCTCGTCGGCGTTGCGGCCGTGCGGGATGGCCGGCGCGTCGGTGCCGACCGCGATCTTCACCCCGGCCTCGTACGCCGCCTTGATCGACGTCTCGGCCTTCGGGAACATCTCGGCAGCCTTGTCCTGCAAGACTTTCGGCGCCTTCGACACGTCCATGGCCTGGGCCAGGCGGCGCGTGGTGACCAGGAACCGGTCGTTGTCGACGAGCATCTGGATGGCTTCGTCGTCCATCAGGAAGCCGTGCTCGATGCAGTCGATGCCGCAGGCGACAGCGTGCTTGACGGCCTCGGCCCCGTGAGTGTGGGCCGCGACCCGCAAGCCGCGACGGTGGGCCTCGTCGACGATGACGCGCAGTTCCTCGTCCGAATAGTGTTGTGCCCCGGCCTCACCGGTCAGCGACATCACCCCGCCCGAACAACACACCTTGATCAGCTGTGCGCCGTGCTTGATCTGGTAGCGCACCGCCTTGCGGATCTCGTCGACCCCGTTGGCGATGCCCTCCTCGATGGTCAGCTCCAGCACGCCCGGCATGAACGCCGCGAACATCGTCGGGTCCAGGTGCCCGCCGGTGGGGGTGATGGCGTGTCCGGCCGGCACGATGCGAGGTCCGTCGATCCAGCCCGCGTCGATGGCCTTGCCCAACGCCACGTCGAGCAGGTATCCGCCGGTCTTGACGAAGAGCCCGAGGTTGCGCACGGTGGTGAACCCGGCTCGCAATGTACGACGGGCATTACCCACCGCACGCAGCACGCGGGTCGGGGGATCGTCCTGCACCTGTGACAGGCCCGGGTTCTCGCCCCGGCCACCCATGAGCAGGTTGACTTCCATGTCCATCAGGCCGGGCAGCAGGATCGAGTCTCCGAGATCGATTGTCACCTCGGAGTCGGCCGGGATCTCCCCACCGACAGTGCCGGATTTGCCGGCTCCGCCGACGCTAACTATGCGGTCACCGTCGACACGGACAATGCCGGGACGAATGATCGTCCCGGCATCGACGTCGACAAGACCCGCGGCTTTGAGGGTCAACATCGGTTAAACCACCGGCTCCTTGATGAGGTTGATGTAGGCCGCGCCGCTGTCGAGGACCCGCGGCTGCTTCCACACCTCGACCGGGAAGCTCACCATGACGATGGACTGGCCGAGATGCACCAGCGCCTTGGCGTCGTCGGGCATGCTCGACAGGGGGAAGCGGGCATCGACGTAGACCATGATGTCCTCGAGTCGTGCCATGCCGGCGTCGTACAGCTCCTGCATCTCGTCCATGGAGGAGTTGAGCCGCTTCTGGTAGCGCTCCTCCTCGGTGGGCAGGCACCAGTCGCTGAACCGCTCCAGATCGGCGAATTCTTCGGGCAGCTTAGACATTTGCGGGATCCTTTTCTGCGGCCTTCTCACTGGGGGCAGTGTGCTTGCCGTTGCTCGAACCGGTTCCGTTGGCCCCGTTGGCCAGCGACTCCTTGTACCGGTCGACGTACTTGTGCGCGGTGTGGTGCAGGTGGCGGAGCAGAATTTCCTGGTCGCACAGCGGGAAGTCGAGGACGGCCCGGGTGCCGATCTGGGTCTGGGTGGCCTCCAGCGTGTTGGCGTCCTGGAACGCGTACTCCTTGAACGTCACCGCGGCGAGTTCCTGGGACAGCCGCTCGCGCAGGTTCTTCGGCGGCACGAAGTACAGGTCGGCCTCGAAGATGTGCGAGTCCACACCGGTCGGCCAGTAGTTGTAGGTCAGGTACCAGCCCGGCACCCAGAACAGCAGGGTGAAGTTCGGGAAGAACTCGAACGAGTCCTGGCCCCAGGTGCTGTGGCGGCCGGGATTGATCGCCGGCGGCAGCTCGTCGGGCAGGATTCCCTTGATATCGGGGCGATCCCACGGTCCGAACAGACCGCTGTGCAGGATGCGCTCGATGGGCTTGACCATCTTCAGGTCCTTCGGCGGGCTCATGCCGCCCCAGGACGAGATCATCGAGTGGTCACCCTTGATGTCGTAGTGCAGCGCCTCGAAACCGAACTTGGCCAGCTTCTCGGCTTCCTCCTTTTCCGCCTGCTTCATGTGCAGGATCGGCGCGTGGTAGAACTCGACGAACGCGTCGATGAACAGCTTCCAGTTCGCCTTGATCTCCGCGCGGTAGCTGTAGTGCTCGGTCATCTCGTGGAAGGGATAACCCTTGAGCCCCTGGCCGAATTCGCCCAGGTACTCCTCCAAGGACACCGCATCGTCGTCGAAGTTGACGAAGATGAAGCCCTCCCACACCTCGCAGCGCACCGGCTTGAGCGGGTAGTCGGCCTTGTCGACGTCGAAGAACTCCTGCTCCTGCTGGATGAAGGTCAGATCGCCCTTGAGGTTGTAGCGCCAGGCGTGGTACTTGCAGACGAACTGGCGGCAGCTGCCGGACACCTCTTCGCCGGGGTAGTCGTTCCACACCAGCTTGTTTCCGCGATGGCGGCACAGGTTGTAGAAGGCGCGGATCTCGTCTCCGTCGTTGACGATGATGATCGAGGTGCCCGGGCCGACCGATGGCAGTTCGCGGGTGATGTAGCTGCCCTTCTTCGGGATCAGCTCCACGCGGCCCATCTGCAGCCAGGTCTTGCGGAAGATGGCCTGCTGCTCCAGCTTCCAGTGCTCGGGGTCGATCGAATCCTCATAGTTGACCGGGGCGGTACCCAGCTCGGGCCAATTCTCGGTCCAGCTGCCGGCATCCGGCTTCGGGAAAAACGCCATGTGTTCCTACCTACTTTCTTCTTGAGTTAGTGACCGGATTCCGGCGCAATTCCAAAGGTGTTGTAAGCCATGGCCATCAGGCCGTAGCCGCCGATCGTGAAAACCAGGTCCATGCGCTGACGCTCGTCGAGGTGCTCGCTCAGCGAAGCCCAGGTGCCGTCCGAGATCTTCGAGTGCTCGTCGAGTTCGTCGACGGCGTCGAGCACGAGTTGATCGAGTGCCGTGGTGGCCTGGCCGGTTGTACTGCTTGCGATCTGCTCGTCGGTCAACCCTTCGGCCTTGCCGATGAAGGCATGGTGGGTCCACTCGTACTCGCACTGCTTTCGATGTGCGATCCGCAGGATGGCCAACTCGCGGATCTGCGGGTCGAGCGTCGAGCGGAACAGCAGGTGATTGCTGAATCGCAGAAACGCCTTGGTCAACGCGGGGTGCCGGGCCAGCGTCGACAACGCGGTGCCCGCTCCCTCGGGGTTGAGCCGCTCCTCTGGGAGCATGACCGACAGTGCTCGGCGCACGTCGTCGTCCCACTCCTCGGCGGGCAGAGGGGCCAAGCGCACGGGGCGTTCTCCTCTCGGGACTCTCGTTGACGAGAATCAGGTTCTCATTTCCGACTAAGAGGTTTCCACCTTTTGCCGCGATGGTCAACAAGAACTACCGAGGTTTCGCGCTGACCTGGCCAAACTTCCATGTCAACGGCTTCGCGCGTTGATTCTCGCTAGACGAGAAGCTAGTTTCCTCACTTAGAGAACCCGCGTGGCATCCGACCGGACGGAGTGAGGCAGTGAACAAAGACGACATGATTCTGATCAGCGTCGACGACCACATCATCGAGCCGCCGAACATGTTCAAGAATCATCTGCCGGCGAAGTATCGAGATGAGGCGCCGCGGTTGGTGCACAACCCCGACGGCAGCGACACCTGGCAGTTCCGCGACACGGTGATCCCCAACGTGGCGTTGAACGCGGTGGCCGGCCGGCCCAAGGAGGAGTACGGGTTGGAGCCTCAAGGGCTCGACGAGATCCGCAAGGGCTGCTATGACCCGGATGAGCGGGTCAAGGACATGAATGCCGGTGGGGTACTGGCGACGATGAACTTTCCGTCGTTTCCCGGCTTTGCGGCACGGTTGTTCGCCACCGACGACGACGACTTCTCGCTGGCGTTGGTGCAGGCCTACAACGACTGGCACATCGACGAGTGGTGCGGGTCGAACCCGGGGCGGTTCATCCCGATGGCGATCCCGGCCATCTGGAACCCGCAACTGTGTGCCGACGAAGTGCGCCGGGTGTCGAAGAAGGGCGTGCACTCGCTGACGTTCACCGAGAACCCGTCCACCTTGGGCTACCCGTCGTTCCACGACCTGGAGTACTGGAAGCCGTTGTGGGAGGCCCTCGTTGACACCGACACGGTGATGAACGTGCACATCGGGTCCTCGGGCAAGCTGGCGATCACCGCGCCGGATGCGCCGATGGATGTGATGATCACGCTGCAGCCGATGAACATCGTTCAGGCCGCGGCGGATCTGTTGTGGTCGGCGCCGATCAAGGCCTACCCCGACCTGAAGATCGCGTTGAGCGAGGGTGGCACCGGGTGGATTCCGTACTTCCTGGACCGGGTGGATCGCACCTTCGAGATGCACTCGACGTGGACGAATCAGGACTTCGGCGGCAAGCTGCCCAGCGAGGTGTTCCGCGAGCATTTCATGACGTGCTTCATCTCCGATCCGGTCGGGGTCAAGAACCGTCACGAGATCGGAGTGGACAACATCTGCTGGGAGATGGACTACCCGCACAGTGACTCGATGTGGCCGGGTGCGCCCGAGGAACTGTGGGCGGTGTTCGACACCTACGACGTACCTGACGACGAGATCAACAAGATCACCCACGAGAACGCGATGCGGCTGTATCACTTCGACCCGTTCGCCCATGTGCCCAAGGACCAGGCCACCGTCGGAGCGCTGCGCAAGGCTGCCGAAGGACACGATGTGTCGATCCGCGCCCTGAGCAACAAGGAGAAGACTGGCACCAGCTTCGCGGACTTCCAGGCCAACGCCAAAGCCGTTTCCGGCGCACGGGACTGATCGTCGGGCCGGGACCGGCCCAGAAAATAGGAGAACACACAGTGTCGGGCGGTATGAACTTCGAACTGACCGAGGACCAGCAGCTGATCCGCAAATCCGTTGCGGAGCTGGCGGCCAAGTTCGATGACCACTATTGGATGACCAAGGACCAGGCGCACGAATTCCCGCAGGAGTTCTACGACGCCATCGCCGGTGGCGGCTGGCTGGGAATGACCATCCCGGAGGAGTATGGCGGCCACGGCCTCGGCATCACCGAGGCCACCATCCTGGCCGAGGAAGTGGCTCGCTCCGGCGGAGCCATGAACGCCGCCAGCGCGATCCACATGTCGATCTTCGGCATGCAGCCGGTGGTGGTCTTCGGGTCCGAGGAGATGAAGAAGGCGACCTTGCCGCGCATCGTCAACGGCGATCTGCACGTGTGCTTCGGCGTCACCGAACCTGGTGCCGGGCTGGACACCTCGCGCATCACCACGTTCGCCAGAAAAGACGGCGACAGCTATGTGGTCAACGGCCGCAAGGTGTGGATCTCCAAAGCCCTTGAGTCCGAGAAGATCTTGCTGCTCACCCGCACGGAGTCCCGCGAGGACGTCGAGAAGCGCGGCGGGAAGCCGACCGACGGACTGTCGTTGTTCCTCACCGACCTCGACCGCGACCACGTCGAGATCCGGCCCATCAACAAGATGGGGCGAAACGCGGTGAGCTCCAACGAGTTGTTCATCGACGATCTGCGGGTGCCGGCCGAGCACCTGATCGGCGAGGAGGGCAAGGGCTTCAAGTACATCCTGCACGGGCTCAACCCGGAGCGGATGCTGATCGCCGCCGAGGCGCTCGGCATCGGCCGGGTGGCGCTGGACCGCGCGGTGAAATACGCCAACGAGCGCGTGGTGTTCGACCGGCCGATCGGCATGAACCAGGGCATCCAGTTCCCGCTGGCCGACTCGCTGGCCCGCCTGGATGCGGCCGAGCTGATCCTGCGCAAGGCCACCTGGCTCTACGACAACGGCAAGTCGTGCGGTCGGGAGGCCAACATGGCCAAGTATCTGTGCGCTGACGCCGGATTTGGTGCCGCCGACCGGGCGTTGCAGACCCACGGCGGGATGGGTTACTCCGAGGAGTACAACATCTCCCGGTTCTTCCGGGAATCCCGACTGATGAAGATCGCGCCGGTGAGCCAGGAGATGATCCTGAACTTCTTGAGCGCGAATGTTCTCGGCCTGCCGAAGAGCTACTGAGGAGAAAACCAGTTCAATGAAGACCTATTTCGATCTCACCGGACGTTCGGCGTTGGTGACCGGGGCCGGCGCGGGGATCGGCGCGGCGGTCGCCGAGGCGCTGGCGGCGGCCGGTGCCTCGGTGTTGGTGACCGACATCAGCGGTGAGGCGGCCGCGAAGGTCGCCGAGCGGATCAACACCGCAGGGGGCAAGGCCGACAGTGCCGCGCTCGACGTCAGTGATCGCGCAGCTGCGGAGGCCGCCGTGGCCCAGGCGGCCGCCCTCACCGAGGGCAACCTACACATCGTCGTCAACAACGCCGGCGTCACCGCGCCGGCGATGTTCCCCAAGCTGACCGACGAGACCTTCCGGCTCACGTTCGACATCCACGTGATGGGCACGTTCCACGTCACCCAGTCGGCACTGCCGCACATGCCCACCGACGGCACCGGACGCATCATCAACGTCACCTCGTCCGCAGGCATCACCGGCACGCTCGGTCAGGTGAACTACTCGGCGGCCAAGGCCGGCCTGATCGGCATCACCAAGTCGTTGGCGCGGGAGCTGGCTCCCAAGAACATCATGGTCAACGCGCTGGCGCCGTTGGCCGCCACGCCGATGACCGAGACCATCCGCACCAACGAGAAGTTCGCCGCGAACATGATGAACCGCATCCCGCTCAAGCGCTGGGCCGAGGCCGACGAGGTCGCCGGTGCGTTCGTGTTCATGGCCTCCGATGCCGCGTCGTACATCACCGGGCAGGTGCTCCCGGTCGATGGCGGCATGGTTATGTGACTCTGTGAGCGAGTTGACGAGCGAACCACCGATGACAGACCGTTCCGCCCTGCCGCTGGCGGGTATCACCGTCATCGCGATGGAACAGGCGGTCTCGGCGCCGATGTGCACCCGGGTGCTGGCCGACTTCGGCGCCCGGGTGATCAAGATCGAGAACCCCAAGGGCGGTGATTTCGCCCGCGACTACGACACCGTGGTGAACGGGATGGCCGCCCACTTCGTGTGGGCCAACCGCGGTAAGGAGTCGATTACCCTCAACCTGAAATCTCCCGAGGGGATGGAGGTCCTGCACCGGCTGCTCGACACCGCCGATGCTTTCGTGTCCAATCTCGCCCCGGGCGCCACCGCGCGGCTCGGGCTTGGGCCCGAGGATCTCAAGGTGCGTCATCCGCAGGTGATCCCGGTCGAGATCGACGGCTACGGCCCCGGTGGCCCGCTGTCGCACAAGCGGGCCTACGACCTGCTGGTGCAGGCGGAATCCGGTTCGTGCGCGTCGACCGGGTACGCCGGGATGCCGGCCAAACCCGGTGCCGCAGTTGCCGATATCACCACCGGGTTGTACTCGGCGCTGTCCATCATGGCGCTGCTGGTCGGGCGGGCCCGCAACGGCGGGGGCGGTGTCGCGCCGGCCGTGGCGGTCAGCCTGTTCGACACCATGACCGACATCATGGGCTACCAACTGACCTACACCCAGCACTCCGGGATCGACCAGATCCCGCTCGGCATGAGTTCGCCGGCGGTGGCGCCCTACGGTGCCTTCGACACCCGCGATGGCCAGACCGTCGTGCTCGGCACCACCAACGACCGGGAATGGCAGCGGCTGGCTCGCGAGATCATCGAACGTCCCGATCTGGCCGACGATCCGCGGTTCGCCACCAACTCCGATCGGTGTGCGCATCGCGACGAGCTCAACAAGGCCATCGAATCCTGGTGTGCGCAAAACGATCTGGCTGATATCCAGCAGACCGCCGACGATGCCGGGATCGGCAATTCGCGCTACAACCTGCCCAGTGAGGTCATCGAGCATCCGCATCTGAAGGCGCGCGACCGGTGGCGTAGCGTCGGCACGCCCAACGGCGACATCTCGGCACTGCTGCCCCCGCCGGTGATCAGCGGCATGGAACTCGGCATGGGCGCGGTGCCGGGCCTCGGCGAACACACCGACGCCATCCTGGGCGGGATCGGACTGAGTGCCGACGAGATCACCGAACTACGTCGCCACGGCGCGATCGGCCCGGCCTACCAGTCTTTGTCCTGAAGGAGAATCCCATGCGCGAAACCGTCATCGTCGAGGCCGTCCGCACCCCGGTCGGCAAACGCAACGGCGGGCTGTCCGGCTTCCACGCTGCCGACCTGTCCGCCTTGGTGCTCAACGCGCTGGTGGAACGGGCCGGCATCAGCCCCGACATCGTCGACGACGTGGTCTGGGGTTGCGTGTCGCAGGTCGGCGATCAGTCCAGCAACATCGGCCGGTATTCGGTGCTGGCTGCCGGCTGGCCCGAACACATCCCGGGCACCACGGTCAACCGCGCGTGCGGATCAAGCCAGCAGGCACTGGATTTCGCCGTCCAGGCCGTGATGTCGGGTCAGCAGGACGTGGTGGTGGCCGGCGGCGTGGAGGTGATGAGCCGGGTGCCATTGGGGGCCGCTCGAGCCACCGGCACCCCGTACGGCCCGAAAGTTTTTGCCCGGTACCAGGATTTCTCCTTCAACCAGGGCATCTCGGCTGAGATGATCGCACAGAAGTGGGGTTTCAGTCGGACCCGGCTGGACGAGTACTCCGTGGCCTCGCACGAGCGCGCGGCCGCCGCCCAGGACCGCGGCGCGTTCGAGAACCAGATGATCACGGTGTTCCCGGATCCGGCCGATCAGCTCGACCCGGTGGTCGCCGACGAAGGCGTCCGGCGGGGGAGCACCGTCGAGAAACTCGCCGGGCTCAAGCCGGCGTTCGCCGACGACGGGGTGATCCACGCCGGCAACTCCTCGCAGATTTCCGACGGCGCCGCGGCGCTGCTGGTGATGACCGCCGAAAGTGCCCTGGCACTGGGGCTTTCACCGATCGTGCGGTACCGCGCGGGTGCGGTCACCGGAGCCGATCCGGTCTTGATGCTGACGGGGCCGATCCCGGCCACCCAGAAGGTGCTGCGCAAGGCCGGCGTGGGGCTCGACGAGGTCGGTGTGTTCGAGGTGAACGAGGCCTTCGCCCCGGTGCCACTTGCCTGGCTGGCTGAGACGGGTGCCGACGAAGCCAAGACGAATCCGCTCGGGGGTGCCATCGCGCTGGGCCATCCGCTCGGTGCGTCGGGCGCGGTGCTGATGACCCGGATGATCAATCACATGCGCGACAACGGAATTCGCTACGGTCTGCAGACCATGTGTGAAGGCGGCGGGACCGCCAACGCCACGCTGGTCGAGCTCATCGACTGACGCTAGGGAGAAGTAGTGCAACGCAATCTGTTCACCGAGGACCACGAGGCGTTTCGTGCGCTCGCGCGCGATTTCATCGAAAGGGAAGTCGTCCCCGCCTATCCCGAGTGGGAGAAGGGCGGGCGCATGCCCCGTGACGTCTTCAAACAGATGGGGGAGCTCGGCATGCTCGGCATGGCGATCCCCGAGGAGTACGGCGGCGCGGGTATCGACGACTACCGCTACAACGTCGTGCTGCAGGAGGAGGCCGCCCGGGCGTTGGTGACGCTGTCGACGGTGCGCACCCAGCTCGAGGTGATCCTGCCGTACTTCCTGCATTACGCGAACGAAGAGCAGCGGCAACGCTGGTTCCCCGGGCTGGCGGCCGGCACGCTGTTGACCGCGGTCGCGATGACCGAGCCGGGCACCGGGTCGGACCTGGCCGGCATGCGCACCTCCGCGGTCCGTGACGGTGACGAGTACGTGCTCAACGGTGCCAAGACGTTCATCACCGGGGGCATCCAGGCCGATCTGGTCGTCGTGGTGGCGCGCACCTCCACCGATCCGGAGAACCGGCGTAAGGGGCTGACCCTGCTGGTCGTTGAGGACGGCATGGCCGGGTTCGAGCGGGGCCGCGAGCTGGAGAAGATGGGCTGCAAGGTGCAGGACACCGCGGAGTTGTCGTTCACCGACGTGCGCGTGCCCGTGGCCAACGTGTTGGGGGAGGAGGGCGAGGCGTTCAGCTACCTCGGCCACAACCTGGCCCAGGAGCGGCTCACCGTGGCGGTGGGCTCGGTGGCTCAGGCCCGCTCGGCGATCGCGGCGGCGATCGACTACACCAAGGACCGCAAGGCCTTCGGCCAGCCGGTCGCGTCGTTTCAGAACACCAAGTTCGAACTCGCGGCGTGCTCCACGGAGGTCGAGGCGGCGCAGGCGATGCTCGACCGAGCCGTGGCCTTGCACGTCGACGGTGAGCTGTCGGGAGCCGATGCGGCCCGTGTGAAACTGTTCTGCACCGAGATGCAGGCGCGGGTGATCGATCGTTGCCTGCAACTGTTCGGCGGGTACGGCTACATGATGGAGTACCCCATCGCGCGGCTCTACACGGACGCCCGGGTGGCCCGAATCTACGCCGGTACCAGCGAGGTCATGAAGGTCATCATCGCCAAATCGCTGGGCCTCTGACCGGGCCTGTCCGGCGGTTGTGACAGTCGTTCGGAAAATCTTTCCCTGAGACGCTTGTCACAACGGTCAAACCAACTTACTGTGTGTTCACTAGGTTGGTTCGACGAAGGAGTCCGGTGGCTTCGGTGGCAGGTGCAGAGGCGTCTTCGGCGGGGGTGCGGCCCTACGAGACGCTGCTGGCCAAGGGGGAAGACCGCAGGCTGCGGATACTTTCGGTGGCAGAAAAGCTGCTCGCGCGCAATGGTTGGCGCAACACCTCGCTGGCGCAGATCGCCAGGGAGGTCGGCGTGACGCCGGCAGGCCTGTTGCATCATTTCGAGTCCAAGGAGCAACTGCTCAACGCCGTGCTCGACGCGCGCGATCACGATGACGACACTCACGCCGACCGCTCCGGTGATCTCGCCGAGGAGATCAAGCGAGTCGCCAAGCGGTTCGTCCGGGCGCCGGAGTTGGTCGGCACGTTCACCGTGCTGCTGGTCGAGAACATCCACCCCGACGCCCCACTGCACGATCGTTTGCTGAAACGGCAGCAGGCCGCGCGCGACATCGTCACGGACATCATCACGCGCGGCCAGCTCAGCGGTCGCTATCGCACCGACTTCGACGCGGCCACCAAGGCCGTGGAAATCCTGGCATTCATCAATGGAATGGAGACCTCATGGTTACTCGATCCCTCGCTCCCGTTGACGGACGTGTTCAACAGCTACGCGGAGATGCTGGAGCGGGAGATCGCGCAACCGGTCGGGCGCAACGGGGCGGCCGGCCAGTGAGATTGGAGGACGACATGCGGTATCGGCTCGATGTGGTCGCCCCCTGTGTGGTGGACGCGGTCCGGTTCGCCGGCGGCTGGTTGGTGGACCGGGTGATGGCTGGTTGGGATGTCACGGTGCTGATCGGCGCCGACGAGGACGTCCGGCCGCTGGCGATTCTCGGCGTGGAGACCATCGCGCTGGAGTCGGTGCTCGAGTCTTGGGAAGACCGGCCGCATCCGCAGACCGTCGCTGTGGCCGCTGACCTGTTCAACAGCGACGAGCGCGTGCGCCGCGGCGTCCTGGGTGCCTTGGAGCAGGGGCACACCGAGGTCACGCTGTGGGGCGACGAGTGTCCGGCCGATCTCAGCGTCGATCCGGTTCGTCACGAATTGTCCGCTGCGGCGCGGGCTTTCAAGGCGCAGGCGCTGGCCGCCGTCAACCACCTGGAAGCCGGCGGTGTCGGCAACACCGAAGTATTCCGGTGCGGCACCATGATCAAGCGGTCAGTGCCGGCCGATCTGATCCCGGCCAGCTGACTACTCGCCGAACGTGCACCCAGATCGTGATTTCACGCGATTTCGCGATCTGGGCGCACGCTCGACGCTAGACGAATGTCGGCATCGCGGCCCAGCCCCGCACCGCGGCGGTTTCCGACGGTTTGGCGTTGGCCCAGTCGACCTCCCACTCCGGGAAGCGTTTGAGGATCTCCTCCAACGCGATACGACCTTCCAGCCGGGCCAGTGCATTACCCATGCAGAAGTGGGTGCCGGCCCCAAAAGTCATGTGTGACTTCTGCTCCCGGTGGATGTCGAAGACGTCGCCGTCGGGAGCGAAGCGACGGTGGTCGCGGTTGGCCGCACCGACCAGCATCAGCATCGCCGAGCCCTCGGGCACGGTCTGGCCGTAGTACTCGACATCGCGGGTGACGTAGCGAGCGATCTGCAGGGCGGGCGGTTCCCACCGCAGGATCTCTTCGATCGCCTGCGGGATGAGGTCAGGGTTTTCCACCAGCTGGCGGCGCTGGTCGGGGTAGTCGGCCAGAGTCTTGCCCGCCCAGCCGATCAATCGCGTGGTGGTTTCCGAACCGGCGGTCGCGATGACCGTCAGGTACAACAACAACTCGTCGCGGCGCAGCGTGCGCACGGTGCCGGTCTCGTCGGTGAACTCGGCATTGAGCAGATCGGTCATGATGTCGTCGGACGGGTGCTGGGTGCGCCAGTCGATGAACTCGGCGAACACCTCACCGGTGGCCAGGGCATCGACCGTCTGCCCCTGCAGGGTCTCCTCACCGTGGTCGGTGATGGCGCGCTGCCGATCCTCGGGGATGCCCAGCAACATGCCGATGACGCGCATCGGCATCTGCTCGCCGAGATCCTGGACGAAGTCGAACCGTTCCGCCCCGACCAGTGGATCCAGGCAGCGGGCGGTGAACTCCCGGATCTGCGGCTCAAGGGCGAGCACCTTGCGTGGCGTGAACACCCGCGACAGCAGATTGCGGTGGATGTTGTGAATCGGCGGATCCTCGAAGATCAGGGTCCCGGGCGGAATTTCCATGCCGGACTTGATGATCTCGAGCAGCGCGCCGCGCCCGGAGATGAACGTCTCGTGGTCGATGACGGCCTTGTTGACGTCGTCGTAGCGGCTCAGCGCGTAGAAGTCGTGCTGCTCGTTGTAGTACAGCGGGGCTTCTTCCCGGATTCGGGCGAACACCGCATACGGGTCCATGTTGAGCTCGACGCTGTACGGGTCGTAGTAGAGATCTGGTTCGGCTGGTGCGGTGGGCGCTGTCATGAGGTCTCCATCGGGTGACGGGAGTGCTGATGCGGGCTGGTTTTCCTGAGCACTTGCTTAGCAGGTATCGAACCATCATTACAGTTAGTCGGTGAGGTGTAAATGACTGTCGCTACGGACTGATGGGAAAGCCATGACCGCTGAGCAAGTAGTACGCGCCGAGATCGCCGCGTGGGCAAGCAATGACGTCGAGGAAGTCATGAGCCACTTCGCCGATGACGCCACCTTCGACATCGGTCCGGACTGGCCGAAGCTGACCGGGCGCGAGGCGATCCACGAGATGATGAAGGTGTTCTTCGCGGGCGGGAAATGCGTCGATCTCGAGATCCTCCACCTTGCCGTCGACGGTGACGTCGTCCTGATGGAGCGCCACGATCACTGGATCGTGAACGGCAAGCAGATGAGCTGGCCGGTCATGGGCGCCTACGAAGTGCGCGACGACAAGATCACCGCCTGGCGCGAGTACTTCTACCCGCCCAAGGATTTCGACGAGAGCAGCACTAGCTGAGATCGATGACCACCTTGCCGACGGCCCGCCCGTCGGCGACGTGACGCAACGCAGCGGCAACCCCGGACAGCGGGTAGACGGCACCGATATGTGGTTTCGCAGCACCGGTGATCAATAGTTCCCGAAGTTCGGCTTCGTTGCGGGCGAACTCGTCGGGATCGACGTCCTGGAACTGGAAGCCCATGACGTGAATCCCCTTGACCAGTACCAGGTTCAGCGGGATACGGGGAATCTCGCCGGACGCGTAGCCCACCGTGACGAACCGGCCGCCGCGACGCAGCGACCGCAGGGCGGGTTCGGACTGATCGCCACCGACCGGGTCGACGACGGCGTGCGCGCCCTCGGGCAGCGCGGCGCGTAATGCCGAGCGCAGATCGCCTTGCGTGCGGTTGATCACCTCAGTCGCCCCGTAGTCGGCTGCAGCCGTGAGCTTCTCGTCCGATGACGAGACCGCGGTCACCCGCGCGCCCAATGCCACGGCCAGCTGCACCGCGGCCAAACCGACACCGCCACCGGCGCCGAGCACAATCACGTCGTCACCAGGGGAGACCCGCGCCACGGAACGCAGCGTGTGATACGCGGTGCGGTGTGCCACGCCGAAAGCTGCTGCGGTGTGGTCGTCGACCCCGTCTGGTATCCGGTTGAGCCCGGCGGGATCCACGCACACCTCTTCGGTGAACGCACCGAACATCCCGGTGCCGGTCACCCGATCGCCGACGGCGAAAGCGTCAGTGTCCGAGGCAACTTCGGTGACCACCCCGGCGAACTCACTACCCACCACGAATGGCGTCGGCAGGTGCACCTGGTATTTGTCGGCCACCAGCAGCACGTCGGGGTAATTGACCGCGGCCGCGCCGACCCGTACCCGCACCTGACCGGCGCCGAGCGCGGGGGAGTCCAGATCGTCGATCTCGACCACCTCGGGTGGCCCGTAGGACCGGCAGACCGCGGCCTTCACCGGTAGTCGGTGGATTCGGCGAGTTCGGCGGCAGATCGCATCAACTCGGTCACCACCGGCCCGAAGGCCAGCAACTTCTCGTCATTGCCGGCCCGCTGAAAGCCTTGCTCCAGCACGATGGCCAGCTTCCACTTGGCCAGCACCAGGTAGTAGTCGAGATCGTCGACCTGGCGCCCGGACACCTTCGCGTAGTGCGCGACGACGTCGTCGCGCGAAGGCATCCCACGCATGTCGACATAACCCATCTCCGACGGCTCCGGGTTATCCGTGTCGGCCGGCCACGATTGCACCATCCACGCCAGGTCCAGCTTCGGATCGCCCACGGTGCCCATCTCCCAGTCCACGATCGCGGCCATCGTGGCCGGGGCGCCGTGGCGGTACATGACGTTGGCGAACTGGTAGTCGCCGTGCATCAGACCGGGGATGAAGTCCAACGGTTTATGCGCCTGCAGCCACGCGGTGGCCACGTCGAGCCCGGGCAGCTCCCGGTTCTTGATCCGGTCGAGAAACCCGATCCATCGAGAGACCTGACGTTCGTGGAAGCCATCCGGCCGGCCGAGATCACCGAGGCCCCTGGCCTGCCAGTCCACCTTCGACAACAGCGCAATACCCTCGGCCAGTTGATAACTCAGCCCGGGGCGGGCGCTCAGGTCGCTGTTGAACGGCTCGGGCCAGCGGCCGTGGGTGTCCATCGGGGACCAGCCGTCGACGAAACCCATCAGGTAGAAGGGCCGGCCCAGTACCTCGGGATCGGCGCACACCCCCACCGCCGCGGTGTGTGGGACGTCGGTGCCGTCGAGCGCCTCGATGATGCGCCACTCGCGCAGGATGCCCTTGTCCCGGTCCGGTGGTGCGCCGGTCGGTGGCATGCGTAGCACGCAGGTGTGCTCGCCGCGGCGGATCTCGTAGATGACGTTCTGGGTGCCGCCCGACAGGAAACGGGCGTCAAGGGGCTCGCCCTTGCCGGCCAGCCCGGCGTTGTCCATCCAGTCGGCAAGGCGGGCCGTATCTAGGCCGCGCACGTGAGGAGCAGAATCAGATTGCGTCACAGATTGCCCACCTCGGCCTCGAGGTATTCCGCGAACTTCGCCTTCGCGGCCTCACGCTTGCGGGGTATCCACTGACTGGGCCAGGTGTCGGTGGTCGGCTGGTAGTCACGCAAGACTTGCCGGGCCACCGTGGTCTTGTGTACCTCGGTCGGGCCGTCGGCCAGGCCCATGACCGCGGCACCGGTCACCATGCCCAGGAACGGCATTTCGTTGGTGACGCCGAGTGCCCCGTGGACTTGCATTGCCCGCCAGGCGATGTCGTGCAACACCGTGGGCATCGCCACCTTGACCGCCGCGATGTCCTTGCGGACCTTCTTGTAATCGTTGTACTTGTCGATCTCCCAGGCCGTGTAGAGCACCATCAGCCGGAACTGCAGCAGCTGAGCGTACGAGTCGGCGATGTAACCCTGGACGAATTGCTTGTCGGACAGCCGGCTGCCCTGGGTCTCTCGACTCAGGGCGCGTTCACACATCATGTCCAGGGCCTTCTGGGCCAGGCCGATCGTGCGCATCGCGTGGTGGATCCGCCCGCCGCCCAACCGGGTCTGGGCGATCACGAATGCCTGCCCCTCACCGCCCAACAGCGCCTCGGCGGGCACCCGGACGTTGTCGTAGTGGATCAACGCGTGGCTGCCGTGGTTGTCCGCCTCGCCGTACAACCCGACGTTGCGGACGATCTTCACCCCGGGGGTGTCGGTGGGCACCAGGAACATCGACATGCCCTGATAGGCGCTGACCTCAGGGTTGGTCACCACCATGACGATCAGGAAGGACGCGGTTGCGGCGTTGGAGGAGAAGAACTTCCATCCGTTTATCACCCAGTCGTCGCCGTCTCGTACCGCGCTCGTGGTGAACAGGGTGGGGTCGGCACCGGCATGCGGTTCGGTCATCGAATAGCAGGAGAACAGCTCTCCCTCGAGCAGCGGGTGCAGGTACTGCTTCTTCTGCTCCTCGGTGCCGTAGTGCGCGATGATCTCGGCATTGCCGGTGTCGGGGGCCTGACAGCCGAACACGATCGGCGCCCACTGCGAGCGGCCGAGGATCTCGTTGAGCAGTGCCAGCTTGAGTTGGCCGTAGCCTTGTCCGCCCAACTCGGGACCGAGATGGGTGGCCCACAAACCTTTCTCGCGAACCTTGGCCTTCAGCGGGTCGATCGCCTCCCGGCGCTTGCCCTCGAGTTGGGTGAACTGCAGATGTGGAAAGGCCAGGTCCAGCGGCTCGACCTCGTTCGTCACGAAATCGTCGGCCCAGTCCAGTAATTCCTGGTACTGCGGGTCGGTCTCGAAATCCCACGCCATCGGGGGTCCTCCGATCTAATCGATGGTGTTGAAGCCAGTGATCATCGCGCCGATATCGCGCGCGACGACGTCGGTGAACGAACGCTCGCCGAAACTGCCGCCCGCCCAATGCCGGACGCCCTCGCTGACCA
The DNA here is from genome assembly GCF_001666875.1 of Mycobacterium sp. E802. NCBI lineage: Bacteria > Bacillati > Actinomycetota > Actinomycetes > Mycobacteriales > Mycobacteriaceae > Mycobacterium > Mycobacterium sp. E802. The sequence continues at coordinate 56,710 of NZ_LZJD01000015.1, read as the reverse complement.
GGACCTGCGCCAGCCGAGACAGGTGGTTCACATCGACGTGGGAACCGAGCTTGCCGTCGGCCTGGGCCCGACCGAACAACTCGCCGAACATGTCGGCGTCCTGCGCAGCCGAGTCGCCGTCGCCGGCCAGGATCCGATGCTCGTGGCGGTAGCCCTCCAGGATCGTCTCGACGATCAGGTCAGGTGGGTTGCGCGCCATCGACCGCTCCAGGCTGCGCAGTGCCTCGGTGATCACGTTCATCACGTCGTAGTCGCCCACCAGCAGCGATTTCACCCGCTGCTGCGCCAGCCGGGTGGAGGTCAGCCCCACCTCGAACAGCACGTCCTCTTTGGCCGGGAAATAGAAGTAGAACAACGCTCGGGAGACCCCCGCCGCCCGGCAGATGTCGGCAACCGTCGTCTTGGCGTAACCGTTGGTGCGCCACAGTGCCATCGCGGCCTGGACGAGGTCGCGCTTGGTCTGGTGTGAGCGTGCCCGTTGAAAAGACGCACGGCGCTGACTGGTGTCAGCAGTGCCGGCCGCCGAGGTCTTGGGCATATTCGCCAGAGTAGCCAGGGATTCGCCGATTGGGAATAGTTGACGTTTGTCTAACTATCGGAGGCACGTATCGCCCGACGGCGGCCGAGCTCAGCGGTCTGGAGATGTGGGGCAGAGAATCTTATTCTTGCTGTTTGTCGCTGGTGTCGGGCCCCAGCGTTGACGACACAACGGCGGCTGTGGAAATCTGTTATTCATAGATGAGAGCCGCATTCTCCTAGTCGCGGCTGGAACGGGAGCAGCATATGGCGATCGACCCAACCGGTATCGATTTCTTCCGCGATGAACGATTGGTCGACAACCCGTACCCGTTCTTCGAGGCGCTGCGGAACAAATGCCCGGTCACCCGTGAAGACCACTACAACGTGACGATGGTGACCGGCTGGGAAGAAGCCGTCCAGGTCTACAACGACGAGGAGACGTTCTCCTCGTGCCTGTCGGTCACCGGCCCGTTCCCGGGTTTCCCGGTGCCATTGGAGGGTCGCAGCACCGAAGAAGTCACGGCGCTCATCGACAAGCACCGCAACGAGCTGCCGTTCAGCGATCAACTGCCTACGCTCGATCCGCCCACCCACACCGATCACCGCTCGTTGTTGATGCGGCTGATCACGCCCAAGCGCCTCAAGGAGAACGAGGACGCCATGTGGCAGCTGGCCGATGAGGTACTCGACAGCTACCTCGAACCCGGTCATGGCGAATTCATCAAGGGCTTCGCGGGGCCGTTCACCCTGCTGGTGATCGCCGACCTGCTGGGCATTCCCGACGAGGACCGGGAAGCATTCGTCAACGGCATCAAGCAGAACTCGGGTGGCGGTATCGGTAGCACCAGCAGTGAGTCGCTGTCGCACAGCCCGCTGGAGTTCCTCTACGGCCAGTTCGCCGATTACACCGCCGATCGGCGGGCCAACCCGCGCGACGACGTCCTGACCGGTCTGGCGCAGGCCACCTTCCCCGACGGCAGCATTCCCGACGTCGGTGACGTCGCGCGGGTGGCGACCAACGTGTTCTCGGCCGGGCAGGAGACGACGGTGCGGTTGCTCAGCACCGCGCTGAAGGTCCTGGGCGAGCAGCCGGAAATCCAGCAGCGACTGCGTGACGATCGCAGTCTGATCCCGAACTTCATCGAAGAGGCGCTGCGGATCGAGAGCCCGGTCAAAGGCGACTTCCGGCTGTCCCGCTGCCCGGTGACCGTCGGTGAGACCGAGTTGAGCGCGGGCACCACAGTGATGGTCCTCAACGGTGCGGCCAACCGCGATCCGCGCCGCTTCGAAGACCCCGACACCTTCGACCCGGCCCGCAAGAACGCCCGCCAGCACCTGGCTTTCGGCCGTGGCATCCACAGTTGCCCGGGCGCCCCACTGGCCCGGGCCGAGACCCGCGTCGGCATCGAACGGTTGCTGGACCGCACCACCGACATCCGCATCTCCGAGGCCAAGCACGGCTCGGACGGCGATCGGCGCTACAACTACATCCCGACGTTCATCCTGCGCGGCCTGACCGAGCTGCACCTGGAGTTCGATACCTGATGCGGGTCAAGGTCGACGAGGACCGTTGTGCCGGGCACGGTATGTGCCTGACGCTGTGCCCCGAGGTCTTCGAGATGTCAGATGACGGCTGGGCGGTGGCCGATCCGGAAGAGGTTCCCGCCGGGCTCGAGGATGCGGCACGCGAGGCGATCGACAACTGCCCGGAACGGGCGATCAGCGAAATCGACTAGTAGAGAAGGATTGTGGACATGGCATCAGCCAAGGGGTACGTCATCATCACCGAGGACATCAAGGACCCGGCCGGCATGGGCGAGTACGCGAAGCTGGCGTCGAAGGCGATGGGCGGGGCCACCATCGTGGCTGTCGATCAGAAGCCCGAGGTGATCGAAGGCGCATGGCACGGCACCCAGACCGTGGTGCTGGAGTTCGAGTCGGTCGACGCTGCGCGCGAGTGGTACTACTCCGATGCCTACCAGGCGGCCGCCAAGGTTCGCCAAGGCGCCGCTGAGTGCAACGGCGTCATCCTCTCCGGCTTCCCCTCCTGATCGGGCCGGCCGCAGTGCGGTACAGCATCACCTACCCGATGCACACCCATCCGTACCACCCGGATCTGGTGAGTGGCAGTGGGGTTACCGCGATGGCCGCTGCGGCCGAGGCGGCGGGGTTCGACGGTTTCGGATTCACCGACCATCCCGCCCCGTCCCAGCGCTGGCTCGATGCCGGCGGCCACGACGCACTGGACCCCTTCGTGGCCATGGCTTTTGCCGCGGCGCACACCACCACCCTGCGGCTGGTGCCCAACATCGTGGTGCTGCCGTATCGGAATCCCTTCGTGGTGGCGAAATCCGGCGCCAGCCTGGACCTGCTGTCCGGTGGCCGGTTCACGCTGGCGGTCGGAGTCGGTTATCTCAAGCGGGAATTCGCCGCGCTGGGGGTGTCCTACGACGAGCGGGCCGCACTGTTCGACGAGGCCCTCGAAGTCATCCGCGGTATCTGGACCACCGACGATTACAGCTTCGAGGGCAAGAACTTTACCGCTCGGGGTATCACCGCGCACCCTCGGCCGACGGCACGCCCACATCCGCCGATCTGGATCGGCGGCAACACCTCAGCGGCGCGAGCCCGGGTGGCCAAACACGGTGACGGTTGGTGCCCGTTCGCCGCGCCGGCCGGTCTGGCGAAGACCGCCGGAACCGCGGCGATGGACTCGCTGGACGCGTTGGCCGCCGGTATCGAGGATCTGCGGGCCCGGCTTTCCGCGGCCGGTCGCGATCCGGACGCAATCGACATCGTGTTCAACAACTTCGAGGGTGGAAATCCCGGCGACGACGATTTCGACGCCGACGCCTACCTGGCGGGCGTGGAGAAGCTGGCCGCGCTCGGCGTGACGTGGCTGCACGTCACCCTGCCCGGCGACAGTTTGGCGCATGCGTTGGAAGCGACGGAGAAATTCGGTAAGACGGTGATCGCTGCCTAGCCAGGGCCGGGCGCGGGCATGCGGGCCGCCGATTTCGACGCTGGGGTCGTGATTCTTCGTTCGAAGCGACCCAGGCGTCGAAAACGGCGTAGTGGCAGGGAACCTAAGCGGGCGTCAGTGCGCCAATGGGCGTGGTCGTGGTGGCGTGCACCAGCAATTCGGCCAGCTCGCGCGGACGGCTCAGAAATGGTGAGTGCGACGCGTCGATGGTCAACTGCTCGACGCCGAGACGCTGGGTGACCGTGTCGGCCAACCAGCGCGGCATCGAGCGGTCCTGGGTGCAGCGGATGAAACTGCGGGGCAGATCAGCCGCCCAGAACTGTGGCACCGACACCGGTGTGACGGTGGTGTCACCGAAGCGTTCGGGTCCCAAGCGTTCGAAAGCCCAACGGGCCGTGACCTCGTCGCAGTCGTGGTAGAAGTAGCGCCAGGCCCCGTCGAAGTCGGCGAAGTGCATCGCGCCGTCGTCGTCGAACTTCAGATAGCCCAGCATCTCGCCGACGTCACCGTCGAACTCGCTTCCCAACTCATCGCCGGCCGAGCGCATCGCCATGGCTTCGGGATACGTCCGGCCTTCCCGGGGCAGCGCAGCGGCCAGATATACGATGTGGCCCACCAGGTCTGGGGCGGCATCCGCGGCGAGCGTGGCATCGAACCCACCGCCGGAATGCCCCACCAGCACATCCCCGGGCTGCATCACCTCGACGATCGCCGCGCGCCGGTTATCCAGCGTCGACTCCTCGGCCACCCGGGCACCGTGTCCCGGCAGGTCTACCGCGACACCGTCATGACCGAGGTCCCGCAACTCGGCAATCGTGCGCTCCCAACACCACGCCGCATGAAAACCGCCGTGGACGAAGACGAAGCGCATGCGTGCGGTTACTCCTCGTCGATCGAGATGGCCTGTCGGGGGCACTGCCGGACCGCCTCGCGGACCTGCGCCTCGTTCTCCGGTGTCACCTCTTCCTGCAGGACGTGCAGGTAGTCCTGATCGTCGAGGTCGAACACCTCGGGGATGATCCCCATACAGACCGCGTTGCTCTCGCAGATCTCGAAGTCGACGTGAATCTTCTTTGTCATTACCGCAGAACCCTTACCGGCACATTCGAATACCCTGCCACATTTTGCATCTGAACTCGTTGCAGGCCATCCCATTTCACCTCGTAGCGAGGCATGAAATCGAGCAGCTTCTCCAGGGCGATGACGCTCTCCATGCGGGCCAGCGCCGCGCCGAGGCAGCTGTGGATGCCGTACCCGAGCCCGAGGTTCTGGGCCTCGGTGCGGTCGCGCTCGATGTCGAAGGTGTCGGCGTCGGTGAACGCGTCGGGATCCCGGTTCGCCGCCGCACTGATCAGGAACACCGGCTTGCCCGCCGGGATGGTGCCGCTGGGCACATGGGCTTCTTTTAAGGTGTACCGGACGTTGTACTGCACCGGGCCTTCGTAACGCAGCAGCTCCTCGACCGCGGCCGGCACCTTCTCGCGGTCGTCGAGCAGCTTCTGCCACTGCTCGGGATTCTTCGCGAACAACACCACGGCCGTACCGATGAGCTTGGTGACGGTCTCGGCGCCGGCTCCGCCGAGCAGGGTGGCGAAGCCGGTGATCTCGATGTCGTCGAGCCGGCGCATCTCACCGTTCTCGCCGGGGATCTCGGCCGCGATCAGACGGCTGATCATGTCGTCCTGCGGGTTCTCCCGCCGCTTCTGCACCAGCCCGTAGTAGTAGATGCCGGTGTCGATGTTGGCCTGCATACCGGCTTCGGAGTAGCCCATCTGCCCGGGCTCACGCGACAGGCTGGTGTCGATCCAGTGCCGAACCTGTTGGCGGTACTCCGGTTCCACCCCGGCCATCCGGGTGATCACCTCGACCGGGAACGGCCCGGAGAAGTCCTGCACCACGTCGAATTCGTCGCCGTCGATCTGGCCGAGGTAGCGGTCGATCTGCTCGATGACGGTGTCCTTCTGGGACTGGATCATCCGCGGGGTGAACGCCTTGTTCAGCAGGCTGCGCATGTGCCGATGGTCCGGCGGATCCATGAAGATGATCGACTTCTGCGGCGGCTCGTTGCTCTGCACCATCGCCAGATCGCACCCGCGCGACGACGAGAACGCCTCGTGGTCCTTGAGCGCCGCGGCGACGTCCTCATGCCGCGTCAACGCGTAGAAGTCGAGCTCGTCGTTGTAGTACAGCGGCGCGTCGGTGCGCATCCGTCGGTACATGTCGAACGGGTTCTGGAAGAACTCGTCGGAGAACGGATCGAAGATCACCTGGGCCTTGGTCATTGGCTGGCTCCTCCTTCGCGGCGGGCTGTGCCGGAAGCGCAGTGAAACGTTACGGGAAACTGTGGAACTGTAACGCTAACAGTAAACCGATCGGCGGTGTTTGAAAAGCACAAAATAGGTGCTGATCAGGTTATGTTCTGGTCAACGAGGTCACTTGAGCGCGGCGTCGAGCAGGCTCTCCAACCGGCCGAGGTCGCTGCCCAGTTCAGCCGTGGTTCGACGCACCACGGCCACGTCTTTGCCGATGAATTCGCCGACCCTGGCGATGAAGGCGTCGGCCGAGCCGGTCGCCGCGATTCCGCCCAGCGCCCGGCTTGCCGCACTGCCGTGGGTGAGCGCGTTCAACAGCGTCTTCTCGTCGACGCCGAGCCGATCGCCCAGGCGCACCGCTTCGGCCACCACGCCGATCTGTGCCGCGAACACCGCGTTGTTCACCAGCTTCACCCGTTGCCCGGCGCCGACCGGACCCACGTGAAGCGCCGGATCGGCATACGCGGTCAGCACCTCGCGGGCGCGGGCGACGGCGTCGTCGGCGCCGCCGGCGAACACCGTGACGGCGCCGGCCGCGATGTCGTGCGGCCCGCCGCTGACCGGCGCGTCGATGACCGCCACGCCGCGGGCCGCCCCGCGTTCGGCCAGCGCCTCGGCGGTGTGTGGACTGCCGGTGGTGTGCAGCACGAGCACCGAACCTTCCGGCATGTCATCGATCAGACCCGGGCAGAGGTCGCGGACCTGATCGTCGGTGAACACACAGACGATCACCACGTCGGCCCCGGCCGCGACGGCGACCGCCGAATCCACGGGCTCGGCACCGAGTTCGGCCACCGCGGCGCGTTTGTCGTCATCCCGGCCGAGTGCCCGGACCAGGTGGCCGGCGTCGGCCAGGCGGCGCACCATCGGTGCGCCCATCCGTCCGGCCCCGATGAACCCGACGCGCATCAGCGGGGATGGTCCATGATGGTCAACGCATTGTCGGCGGCGGTAAAGACTGCGCCGTGCGGGGCCGCCGCGTCGTCGGCCAGGCTGGCGGCATGCCGGCAGTCCTTCTGCAGCAGCGCGCCGGCGATCGGTGCCAGGTTGTCCAGTGTCCCGCCGAACATCGCGATGCTGTTGAGGGCCTTGCTGGTGGCCGAACCACGGCTGATGACCTCGCACAGCGCGGTGCGTGGAACACCAAGCGCCTCACCGAGTTCCAAGGCACTCATGGCCGCACCCAGGTTGGCGCTGAACAGCAGGTTGTTCAGGATCTTGGCGACCTGGCCGGCGCCGACGGCACCGAGGTGCACGATCGGATCGGCATACGTGGCGAACACCGGGCGTACCCGCTCGACGGTCTCCTCGTCACCGCCCACCATCACCAGCAAGGTGCCGGCCGAGGCCGCGGGCTCGCCACCGCTCACCGGGGCATCGATGACGGTGACGCCTTGTGCCGCAGCCTTTTCCGCCAGCTCGCGACAAGTGTCGGGATGCACCGTCGAGTGGATGGCGATGACGCCACCCGGGGCCAACCCGGCCAGCACCCCCGTCTCGCCGTCGAGCACCTGACGTACGTCGTCGTCACCGACCACGCACAGGCAGACCAGGTCGCTGGCGGCGGCCAGTTCCGCCGGGGTGCCCGCCGTCTTCGCCGCGGTGTCGGCGAACGGTTCCAAAGAGGCCGGACGCCGTGCCCACAGGGTGGTCTCGAACCCGCCTTCGACGATCCGCCGAGCCATCGGCGCCCCCTGGCTGCCCAGCCCGATAAATCCGACTCGCATCAACCTGCCTCCACTTCCACTTCGGTGCCGGCTCGATCGGCCAGGCATTCATCGGCAAACGACAGCACCTTGCGGTGATAGCTTTCGGCTGTCAGACCCACACTGAGGTTGTGGCCGCCCTCCGGTAGCTCCCCGGTCTGCACCCGTGGTGCGACCGAGAACATCGCCGCGATGGCGGACAGCGCCTCGGGATCGGATTCCCAGACGTTCTCGTATTCGCCCGCGAGGAACTGCACCGGGACCCGGACCTGCCCAGCGAGCGCCGGAAAGTCCTGGCGTGCCCAGGTTTTGACGATCTCACCTTCGTAGGCCGTCCCGCCGGCCGCCAGGCCGGCCCCGATCACGTCGGCCGGGTACAACCGCGCCGGCTCCCACAGCAGATCGCGCAGACCACGCGGCCGGGGACGTTCGGTCGAGGCGCCGGCGAGGACCGCGCGTGCGCTCTCGTGATACCGGCGGCCGGTCCCGGCCAGCGAGACGCCGAGCACCTCGGGGCGCTGCACGGCCAGGTGCAACGCCAGTTCGCAGCCCAACGAATGGCCCAGGACAAACAGATTCGACAGCCCGGCGATGCGCTCGATCGTGCCGACCGTCAGGGCCACCCGCTGGTCGGGGGACACCATCGCATCGGGGTAGGCCGCCGACGCGCCGTAGCCCGGGCGATCGAGCGCGATCACGGTGTATCCCTGGGCGACGGCAAGGCGCAGCAGTGAGAGTTCCGGGTGACCGGGGCAGTCGAAGTAGGCCGACATGGTCGCCCCGCCGTGCAGTGCGACCACGACGGCGCGCGGGTCGGGGGACTCGGCGACCAACGCCGACATCGGGACCCCGTCGACCATCACCACCCGGGGATGCGGAACTGCCTTACTCATGGGACACGCGTCAATCGTCCCGACGCATCAGCAGGACGCCGCTGGGCGTCAGGCCGCCGCTGCTGGCGACCGCGACGCGCGCGCCGGAGACCTGGCGTTCCCCGGCTTCCCCGCGCAGCTGGGTGACGGCCTCGTGGATCAGGCCCATGCCGTGCGTGCGGCCGTGCGAGAGCTGACCACCGTGGGTGTTGAGCGGGATGACGCCGTCGCGGGCGATGTTGTGACCGCCGTCGAGGAAATCCTTGGCCTCACCGATACCGCAGAAGCCCAGGCCCTCCAGCCAGGACAGGCAGTTGAAGGAGAATCCGTCGTACAGCTCGGCGACGTCGACATCGCTGGGCCGCAACGAGGTTCGTGACCACATGTGAGCGCTCTGACCGAGCACCTGCGGTTCGTGGGTCAGGGTGGTCTGGTCCCAGTCGAGCCGTTCGATGATCTGGGTGCCGACGGCCTCGAACAGGATCGGCGGCTTTGCCAGATCCCGCGCGACGTCCACCGCGGAGACGATGACGGCCACCGCACCGTCACACGGGACGTCGCAGTCATAGAGGCCGAACGGCGTGGTGATCATGCGGGCCGACAGATAGTCGTCCATGGTCAGCGGATCACGGTAGATCGCCGTGGGATTGAGCGCTGCGTTGGCGCGCTGGTTCAGTGCGATCCAGCCGAGTGTCTCCCGGGTGGTGCCATACCGGTCGAAATGCCGGCCGGCGTTCTGCGCCAACGTATGTGCCGCGGAGGTGGCGCCGAACGGGTGCTGCCAGTTGTCACTGCGTCCACCCATCGGAGGGGACATCTTGCCCTCCTTGACCAACTGGCCGAACGTGGCCTCCCACAGCGTGCGGAAGCACAGCACGTGCCGGGCCATCCCGGTGGCCACTGCCATCATCGCCGCGATCACCGAACCGCCCGGACCGAAGGTGTCCATGCCGCCGTTGATCCATGTCGGCCGCAGGCCCAGCGCGCCCTCCAGGGCGCTCACGCCACCCTCGCCCATCCCGGCGATGGCCAGCCCCGGATACGTCGACAGGCCGTCGATGTCGTCGAACGTCAAACCCGCATCGGCGACCGCCTTTTCGGCAGCCTCGATGGTCAGCTTCACCGGCGGCACCATGAGCCGACGCCCGATGGTGGACATCCCGATGCCGGTGATGGCCGAGTGGTCCTCGAACTTCTCCTTGGTCAGCATCGGCCGCACATACTTGGCGACATCTGCGGGAGCGATCGGTTCGGCGACGGGGGGAGTGGCGGTGGTGTCGGTCGACGGCTTGAACACCGGCAGCCAGACGTCTTCGAGATGCTGGAAGTCGACCTCCACGGGCATGCCCAGTTTCAGGTCGTCGGCGTCGCATTCGACGATGTTGGTGGTCAACCGGACCCGGGGATCCTCGGCGATGGCCACCTCGGCCACCACGTACGGCGGTGGCAGGTCGGGGAAACCGAACCGGTGGTTGACCGTGAACCCGGCCAGCGAGCCGCGGCCGGAGACGTCGCGTACCCCCATGTTGTGGCTGCGGCAGTAGCGGCAGATCGGCTGCGGCGGGTGGATGAGCGCGCTGCAGTCCTGGCACTCCTGGATACGCAGGACGCCATCGGCGCCCGCGGTCCAGAAGTACTCGTTGAGCGTGGTGACCGTCGGGAGCGGACGTCCCCGTATCTGTGACAACTCGACTCCGGTGGTAAGCAGGTTATTCTGTGTGGAGAATCACGTTACCAGTCTGCGGGAGCGGTGATCCAGCCCCGGGTGTCAACCTGCCTCGCGCTCGCCCCGCACCTCTTTCAGCTCGATGATCGCGTGCACCGGGCAGTCCAGCAGCGCGCGCCGTACGGCCTCCTCGTCCGCCGCCGGGATGTTGCCGTCGCCTTTCAGCACGGCATACCCCCAGTCGTCGAGGGGGAAGTACTCCGGCGCGTGCTTGGCGCACAATCCGAAGCCGTCACACAACGTGCGATCCAGCTTGACCCTCATACCGTCACCACCGCCTCCAGAGACTCCACTTCGTACGGGCGTGCCGCGGTGAAGGCACCGTAACGGCAGGTCTGGCAACCATTTTCGAGATGGAGCGCCACCACGTCGGGGAACTGTGTCAGAAGGCTGGCCGCCACGTTGGCCGCGCCGTCGAGCGTCGCGCAGGCACCACGGCCACGCAACACCACCGACCAGCGCTTGAGCCGGTCGAGGTCTTCCTGGGTGGCCACGCCGTCGCGCAACCCGACGGCGACCGCGGCCATCGCGGCGGTGCCGTTGAAGCACGATCCGCACTGGCCGGCGTTCTCTCGGTCGAAGTAGGACAGCACCGACGCCGCGACCGCCACCGGGCAGTCGTCGGTGAGGATCCCGATCGCACCGCAGCCCAGCCCGGTGCCCAGAGCCCGAACGGACTCGTGGTCCAGTGTGGTGCCGACGATGTCCCGGTTGATCAGGCCGGCGAAGTACCCACCCATCAACGCCCCGCGGACACTGTCCGGCGCCACCCCGTGCAGCGTCAGCAGATCGGCGAAGGGGATGCCGTGGGGAACCTCGTACAGCGCCGGCGGACGACCGGCCCCGGTGATGGTGGCCAGAAACGTACCGGGGGAGCCCTCGGTCCCGAGCTGCCGGAAGGTCTGTGCGCCGTGCTGGTGCACATAGGCCAGGTGGGCCAGCGTCTCGACGTTGCTGATCAGTGTGGGCTTGCCGGCCACCCCTTCCTCGAACGGGCGTGGAGGCTTGTCGGTGGGTTTGGCCGGGCCGCCGTTGACGGCATGGACGGCGGCGGTCTCTTCACCGGCGACGTAACCCGGTGCGACGGTGAGCAATTCGATTGCCACCCCGTCGAATTCGGCGGGCAGCTCGGCGAGTGCCCGTTCGACGCAGGCGGCCGCCTGCCGATCTGAGACGTACATCACGGCGCGATCGGCGCCGACGACCCCGGCCGCCAGGCGCAGGCCGTCGAGGACGGCATGGGGACGGTGGCGCAGTAACCAACGGTCCTTGATCGAGGCCGGTTCCCCTTCTTCGCCGTTGGCGATCACCACGGTGCCTGTTGTGGCGCCGCGGCGCCCGTTGTCGCGTACCGCGCGCAGTTTCACCGCCAGGGGAAAGGCCGCACCGCCACGGCCGAGCAGACCGCTCGCCTGCACCTCGGACAACAGGTGGTCCGGATCGGTAAGGGGCGCATAGCCTCCGCTCTGGCGGTAGTCGGCCAGGTGTTCGGGCCCGTCGCGTAGCAGGCGCGCGGTGATCCCCGGCCAGGCCGCAACGGTCAGTTCGGCAGTCATGGTCACATCCCGTCCCCGGTTAGGCTTACCGGCATGAGAACTGCGGTGGTACGCGTCGGTGTCGACCCGGCTGGGGAGCTCGGGCCACAGCAGCTATCCGAAGGCATGGCAACGCTCCGGGAGCTGCTGGCCGAACGCGGCGCCGAGGTGCTGGACAACCAGCTCGCCGGACTGCCCGCGCATCGCCGCGAGGTCGAGGTGTTGATCGCCGGTGACGATGCGCCAGAGCTGCAGGCCCTCGCTGTCCAGCTGTGCGCCAAGGCCTTTGGTACCTCGCCCACCCCGGGTGTCGTCACGTTCGTCAGCCGGGGAACCGATGAGGACGCACTGGGTGTGCTGGCCGGCTTCGGCCTGAGCGGCGAGGTGAGCCGGGCCACCGGCGGCGACGGGTGGGACGTCGTCACGGTCACCCTGAAAAAGGCCGGCCTGGCCCGCATTCCGGAAAGCCGCATCCACACGGCGCTGGAGGCCTCGTTGAACTGCGAAGTCCACATCACCACGGTTTGAGCCCGCGCGTGCGGGGCTCATGACGACCTCAGGAACTCGATGATCGCCGGGGCGGCCTGCACCCAGGTGTCGAACAGGCAGAACGTCTTACCGCCGCTCTGGGCGAATTTCTCACCGGCACGTTCCCAGGCATCCTCCGGCCAAGGCGGGTCGATGAGCGTGGAGCCTTTGATCAGACAGCTCACCTCAAGCGAGGTGCGCTTGGGATGATCCCAGTCGTTCTCGCCGCCCCGGATGATCAACGTGGGAACGGTGATGTTGTCGAACATCTCGTCCGGTACGCCGGGAATCGTCTGGCCGGGCTTCGACACAAAGGCGTTGAGCCAGCGCAACATCACCTTGAGGAACTCGTCGGGGTCGAGATCGAGCAGGCGCTGGCGGTTGGCCGGGTTCTGCTCGATCCGTTCGCGCCATTCCGGCACGTTCAGCAACCCCTCGATGCCCAGACCGCGCACCGCCAGGATGCTCGGCGTCACGTAATGCCCGCCCAGGACGAAGGAGCCGTACACCCCGCCGACGATGTTCCACACCACCAGCTTTCGCACGATTTCGGGATACAGCATCGTGGTCAGCATCGAATCCCGCGCTCCGCCGGAGCCACCGAGGATGTAGCACGGCCCGATATCGAGTCCGGTGATGAGCTTGTAGAGCGTCTCGGCGCGCATGTGCGATTCGCTCTGCCCGTAGAACTGGACGTCGGAGCGGCCGCAGTTGGGCCGGTCCCACAGCAGCACCCGGTAGCCACCCTCGACGAGCGCCTCGGCCAACGGTCGCAGGCCCGGGATGTCCTTGCTGAACCGGCCGCCCGGGGTGAGGGCGATGAAATCGCCTTTCTCTCCGAAAATTTCGTAGACGACGTTGCCGCCGTTGATCTCCAATGTCTTTTCGCCCGGCTTGAGTTCCGGGGCGCCGAGAACCAGCTCACTAGTCACGCCATCACCAACACTTCGTTGTCCACGACCCGCACCGGGTAGGTACGGATGCTCCATTCCGGCTTCACCGCGGTGGTGCCGGTTGCCAACTCGAAACCCCATTGGTGCCAGGGGCAGTAGATGTACTCCATGTCGCGCACCATCACCGCGTCGCCCGGGACGTTCTCGTCGACCACGGTGCGGCCCCGCGCCCGGCCCGAGCACAGTGGACCGCCTTCGTGCGGACAGTAATTGGCGATGGCATAGAACGTGCCGTTGACGTTGTACACGCCGACACCGTGGCGGCCGATCGGCACCAGTTTGTGTGTGCCGGGCGGGATTTCGTCGACGGTGGCGACGACGTGCTCGCGTCCCTGCGCGAGCCGGGGGCGCTTGTCCGGTTCACTCATCAGAAAACCCGTACCTGCCCCTCGAGGACCGGAACGGTCTCGGGCAGCTTGTACGTCTCGATGCCGTTGCGGAACATGATGGCCTCACGCGCATGCTCGGGGAGGTGCTTGACCAGCCACCGTGGATCGTCGAAGGTCCAGTGCGGGTAGTCGCTGGAGTACAGCAGGATCTTCTCGCACTCCATCCACTCGAAGGCCCGCGACAACTCGGTCTTGTCCTCGGGGTAATCCAGGGGCTGGGTGGTGAACTTGATGTGGTCTTTGACGTATTCGGAGGGCTTGCGCTTGATGTCCATCCAGCTCTTGCGCGCCTCGTAGATCGCATCCATGCGCCACATCAGCGGCAGAATCCAGGTGAACGCATGCTCGACGAACACGATGCGCAGCGTCGGGAACCGGTCGAACACCCCGTCGAAGATCAGGCTCATCACCTGGTTGGCCGCCAACAACGAATAGCTGACCATGAAATCGTGGTTGTAGCTGGGCAATCCGACCGGCGGCGTCGGCAGCGTCTCGAACTCGCCGCGCGACAGATGGCAGCTCACCGTGATGTCGTGCTTGGTGGCCGCCGCCCAGATCGGGTCGTACTTCGGATCCCCCCAAGACGGCCGCGGCTCGGCCTTCATCAGGATCTGGGCCATGAAGGGATGTTCGGCCCACTCTTCGATCTCGGCCACCGCGCTCTGCGGTTCCTCGATGGCGATGCAGATGGACCCGCGCCAACGTTCATGCCAGTTGTTGTGCGGATCGAGCCAGTGGTTGGCCAGCCAACGGTTGACCGCGGTGCAGTATGCCGCGGTGGCCTCACTGAGCCGGTGCTCGGAGTGCGTCGGCTCCAGAATGGCGATGTCGGAGCCCGCCTCCATGATGAGCTGACGCAGTGCCATGTCGGGATCGCTGCAGGCAAACTCCCCGTCCGGCGGAAACGCGTCGACCCGCATGGCGTAGGCGTGCGCGTAATCAGGTGCGTCGTAGTAGATCTGCTCGCCGACCTTGTGGCTCAGGAAGTACTTGCTGCGCCACGGTTCGGGGATGTAGTCGAGTAGTTCACCGCGGCGCGGCATCGGGTGCACGTCGGAGTCGACGCACCGGATCGCGATCCGCTCTTGTGCCGGCACCCGTGGATTCGTCGTTACGGACATGATTACCTCCCTGGTCAGGCGTTACTGTGCCGCAACGGCAGTGGTCGTCAGCGCGTCTTCCAGGCCGTACAGCTCGGCGGCGTTGCGCCACAACAACTTCTCGCGCTGCTCGGCACTCAGTGCGCCGGGGATGGTCGGCTCGTTCAGTTGCCAGTGCGGGTAGCTGGAGCCGAACATCACCATGTCTTCCTTGCCGGTGAAACTCAGCCACTCCCCGGCGAAGTCGACGTCACCGGGACCGTCGAGCGCGCCTTGGACGAAGTAGACATGGCCCGGCAGGTAGTCACTCGGCATCTTGGGCGCCCACGGCGTCTGCTCCAGATGCGGTCGTCCGAAGCAGTCCATCCGCCACATGAACGGCGTCAACAGATCCGCGGCCCCGTCGGCCCAGACGAATTTCAGCTCGGGGGTCCGCTCGAATACGCCCTCGGCGATCATGTTCATCAGGTGATAGATGTAGTTGAGCGCCATGAAGCCCAGGTACTGCTCATAGGTCCGGGTCTTGCCGGACGGGGTAGGCGCGAACTGGATTCCGGCACCGCCCTCGATGTGGACGGCCACGGGCAGCCCCGCCGCGGCGGCCGCCTCCCACAACGGCCAGAACTGTGGCTTTCCATAGAGTTCGCGCGACTGCATCGGGATGCCGATCTGCACCACGCGGGGATGGTCCTTGTACTTGTCGATTTCGCGCAGGGCACCGGCGATGTCGTCGGGATTGACCCGGATGGTGCCTCGGAAGCGGTCGCCGTAGGTCTCGTGTTCGAGCCAGCGCTGCACCATCATCGCGTTGTGCGCCGCGGCCAGCGCGGTGCCGAGGTGACGGTCGGGCATGATGCCGCGGGTCATCGGGTGCAGGATCGCGAGGTCGACGCCGCGGTCGACGAACAGATGCTGTGCGGCGATGTCCGGATCCGAGCCGGGATACTGACGGTCAGGTCCCTTGGTGCCCTTGGCATATTCGCCACCCGGTGCGCCGTACCAGTTCATCTCGTAGTCGGGAAAACCGCGGCTGGCGAACGGCTCTTTGAGGAAGTTCTGCCGCAGGTCTTTGTTTGATCCGAAGAAGATGTGCACGCTCGCATCGATCAGCGGCGTTTGCGTCCCGTCGGGCTGGGCCGGGTCTTTCAAAGCCAAAACTTCCTCCGATGTTCGTCCGGAACGCACGGTCGGTGGCGACGGGCGCGTGCCGCCGGACCTCACCGCCAGTCTAGATCCATATTCTTCGATATCAAGAACATTGTTCTCGGACAACTTAAGCACTTCGCTGCAGGTCGGCGGCGGTGCTGGTCGGATGCCCGGCGCCGAAATTGGGAGAACCGATACTTGCCTGGGGAGAACGTCGAGACGTCGGAGGAGAATGCTATTCTCCTTTCGAATCTGACAGTGCGGCAGGAGGCGGCGGGTGCTTCTCGAATTCGATGCCGATCAGCGGTTGTGGCAGGAAACCGTGCGCGATGCGGTGACCAAGCAGTGCCCGGCCACGCTGGTCCGCGAGGTGGCCGAGCAGGGTGTCGACCCGACACCGCTGTGGCAGAGCTATATCGACCAGGGCTGGACCGAGCTCACCGACTCGGAGAACGCCGTCGAACTGGCCATCGTGCTGGAAGAACTCGGCCGGGCCACCGATCTGACGCCGTATCTGGCCACGATGACGCAGTACGCGCCGTTGGCGGGGGAACGCTTCGACGCCGGCACTGCCGGCACCGCGGTGTACAGCGGAGTGACGGCCAACCGGGATACCGCCGGATGGGTGCTGACCGGAACCGCCCACCATGTGCTCGACGGTGACCGGGCCGAGAACCTGGCCGTGGTGACCGATGCCGGGGTCTTCCTGGTCGACGCGGCCAAGGCGGTCGCCCGTCGCACCGCGGTCTTCGACCCGGTGCTGCATGTGGCCGAGGTGACCTTCGACGGTGTGCACGTCGAGGACACCGACCGCGTGCACGTCGACCTCGAGAAGGCGCGCCATCTGGCCTTGACCGGGATGGCGATCACGATGGTCGGCGCCTGCCAGCGGGTGCTCGACCTCGCTCTCGAGCACGTCAAGCAGCGTCAGCAGTTCGGTGTGGCGATCGGGTCGTTCCAAGCCGTGCAGCACAAGGCCGTGGACATGCACGTCGCGATCGAACGGGCGCGGGCACTTTCCTACTTCGCGGCGCTGACGATCGCCGCCGACGATCCGCGGCGGCGGCTGGCGTCGGCCATGGCCAAGGCGTCGGCCGGGGAATGCCAGGCGGTCGTCTTCCGTCACGGCCTGCAGCTGTTCGGCGCGATGGGCTTTACCTGGGAGAACGACGTGCAGTTCGCGCTGAAGCGGGCCAAGTCGGGGGAGCTGCTGCTGGGCGGCGCCGCCGAGCACCGCGCGCAGATCGCCGCCGAGTACCGCACCACCTACAGGGGACTGTGACATGCAGCTGACATACGACTCCGACGTCGAGGAGTTCCGCGCCGAGTTCTCCGCATTCCTCGACGCCAACCTGCCGTCAGAAGCCCAGACGCTGGAGCGGCCCACCTCCGTGTCGCACATGCCGCAATGGGCGCGCGACTGGCAGCGGCTGTTGTTCGACAACGGCTGGCTGCTGCCGGCCCAGCCGCCCGAGTTCGGTGGCCGCAACGCCACCGTCGTGCAGACCTTCGTGCACCTGGATGAGCTCTGCCGGCGCCGGATCTACCACAGCTTCAATCCCCAGGGCGTCAACATCATTGCGGCCTCACTACTGACGTTCGGCTCCGAGGAGCAGAAGCAACGCTGGGCGGTTCCGGTACTGCGCGGTGAGAAGACCGCCTCGCTGGGGATGAGCGAGCCCAGCGCCGGCTCCGACCTCGCCTCGCTGCGCACCCGCGCGGTACGGGACGGCGACGAGTTCGTGGTCAACGGCCAGAAGGTGTGGACCTCGGGCGCCCACGACGCCGATTGGTTGCTGACCTTCGTGCGTACCGATCCAGATGCGCCAAAGCACAAGGGAATCAGCGTGCTGATCATCCCGACCGACACCCCCGGCGTGGTGTGCCGGCCGTTCGCGGACATGACCGGCGAGGAGAACCTCGACTTCAACGAGGTCTTCTTCACCGACGCCCGGGTGCCGGCCGAGAACCTGGTCGGCCCGCTCAACGGCGGTTGGGGCGTGGCCAACGGGTCACTCGGGCACGAGCGCACGATGATGTGGCTCGGGTTCGCCGACCGTATCGACAACATGTTGGCCGATTTCCACCCGAAGACCGAGTTGGAACGCGACCAGTACGCGACCACGATCATGGACTATCAGGCCTTGCGCGCCATGGGGTCCGCGGCGCTGGCGAAGGCGTCGCGCGGCGAGGCGGACACCGCCTCGGTATCGGTGCTGAAGCTGTTCGGTTCCGAAGCCGAGCGCAACGCGTTCGAGAACGCACTGACCGCGGCCGGGCCGGACGGGTTGATCCACCCGTCCACCAGTGGGCCGTACGCACACATGAACCTCGACCACTACTTCGCCAGCTGGTTCGAGCGGTACGCCCGCAGCTTCGGCGGCACGATCGCCGGTGGCACCTCGGAGATTCAGCGCAACATCATCGCCACCCAGGTGCTGGGCTTGCCCCGGCGCTGACCTTTCCTGCGCGAGCAGACGTAAACCCCCCTATTTCCGGCCTGAAATAGGGGGGTTTACGTCTGCTCGGCGAAGAAATGACGGCGGAACAAACGTTAGGTTAGAGTCGGCGGGTGTTCACCATGCGCTTCGACCTGCGGGCGCCGCACACCCCGACCGCCGACCTCTACCGGGCCGCGATCGACATGTGCGCCTGGGCCGAGACGCGGGGTGCGGTGATGGCGGTCTTGTCCGAACACCACGGCACGGCCGACGGACATCTCGCTGCGCCCCACGTCCTCGCCGCGGCGATCGCCGCCCGGACCGAGCAGCTGGCGATTCTCCTTGCCGCAGTGCCGATCACGTTCTGGGATCCGGTCCGGCTGGCCGAGGAGATCTGCGCCCTGGACATCATCAGCCGGGGCCGGGTCTGGTTTGCGTTCGGGATCGGACACCGCGCCGAGGAGTATGAACACTTCGGCGTGGACATGAGCATCCGCGGCAAGTTGGCCGACGAGCGGCTGGCGCTGGTGCTACGTCTGCTCACCGGGCAGACCGTCGAACACGAGGGACGCCGGATCACGGTGACACCCGGATGTCTGACGCCCGCGGGTCCCACCATGCTCGTCGCGGGTGGCACCCGGGCCGCGGCGCGCCGGGCCGCACGGCACGGACTCGGCTTCATCTCGCAGGTCGCTGCGCCCGAACTCAAGGATTTTTACGACGCGGAATGTCGCGCGAACGGACACGAACCAGGACTGGTCCAGTTTCCCGTGCCGAACACCCCGACCGCGGTGTTCGTCGCAGACGATGTCGACCGGGCATGGGATGAGCTGGGCCCCTTCATTCTTCATGACGCGATCACGGCAGCCGCTTACCGGCACGGGGACGATTCGGTCGCGAGTATCTCTCGTGCCGACACCGTCGCAACGCTGCGGCAGGCCGACGGCCCATATCGGATCCTGACGGCCGACGAGGCGGTCGGCTTTGTTCGCGAGGGCAGACCTTTGCCGTTGTTACCGCTGTGCGGTGGGGTGCCGCCCGACATGGCCTGGCCCTATCTGGAACGGGCCGTCACCGCGACGGCACAAACGTAAACGCGAGGAGCCGAACATGAATCGACCGTTGCGCATCGTCGTGTGGGCGACCGGGGGTGTCGGGTCCATCGCTGTCGACGCGATCGCCGGAAGACCCGATCTCGAACTGGTCGGCGTCTGGGTGCACTCGGCGGCGAAGGTCGGTCAGGATGCCGGCGTCCTGGCCGGGCGTGATCCACTCGGTGTGACGGCCACGGATGATGCCGACGCGCTGATCGCCCTGCGGCCCGACTGCGTGGTCTACACCGCCAGCGGGCCGGACCGAGATGCCGCCGCGGTTCCCGACTACCTGCGGTTGTTGGCGGCCGGCATCAACGTGGTCTCAACGACATCGACCAGTCTGATCTATCCGCCGGCGTATTACTCGGCCGCCTGGCGCGACGAGTTGGAGGAGGCGGCCAAGACGGGCAACTGTTCGTTCTACGCCTCGGGTGTGTTTCCCGGCTTCGGTTCCGACGCATTGGCCCTGACGCTGGCCACCCAATCGAAGAAGATCGACCGCCTTACGGTCACCGAGGTTTCCCTCAACGATCACTACCCGGTGGCCGACGTGATGATGGACGGTATGGGTTTTGGCCGTCCGCTGGACTTCGAACCGATGCTCAAGACGCCCGGCTTTATCGAGATGGCTTGGCAGGCACCGATATACCTGATGGCCGAGGCCATGGGCGCCGAGTTGTCCGAGGTCCGCGGCACACTCGACCGGCAGCTCACCGACCACGACATCGAGGTGGCGTTCGGCACCATCGAGGCGGGGACCTGCGGGGCGGTGCGCACTCGCGCGGCCGGGGTGGTGAATGGACGCGAGGCCATCGTGATCGAGCACATCATCCGGATGTCCCGCGACGTCGCACCCGATTGGCCCGCATCGGAGTTCGACGCCACCTACCGGGTGAACATCGAAGGCGAACCCGACATCCATTGCGCGATGAACCTCGGCGCCGACGAAGGGCATGGTGCCGGCCGGGCGGCGATGGCGGCCACCGCGATGCGGGTGGTCAACGCCATCCCCTATGTCGTCGATGCGCCGGCCGGTCTGCTGAGCTCGCTCGATATCCCGAATACGTTGCCGCGGTACGCTTTCGACTAGTCGGCAGCTACCGTGCGATCACACCGCGCAGGCTGGTGTCCCGTACGTGGATCTGCGATGCGCGGGTGCCCAACTGCCGCAGGATGTTCTCCGGGATCCAGCCCACGCCGATCACCGACCGGGCCAGCGTCTCGTTCGACGGGCTGTCGATACTGATCTCGCCGGACTTCACCCCTGCCGCGAGAAGTGACTTGACCTGTTTGACGCGTTGCATGAACAGCCAGCCGGGGTTGGGCGTGTCCGGCGGCGACTGGCGCATCCACGCCAGCTGAATCCTGAACTCGTCTCCGAACTGGTCCAGCGCGTTGGTGTGGATCCAGCTCAGCGCATCGAGCTTTTCGATCGTCGTGCCCTCGGACCCGAGGACTTCGGTCCAGCCGACGGCGATCTTCTCTCCGAAAGACTGCATGATGGCCGCCAGCAGTTCGTCCTTCGACCCGATGAGCCGATAGACCGTACCGGTGCCCATGCCGGCTGCCGAGGCGATGTCTCGCACCGTCGTACCCTCGTAGCCGCGCCGGCCGAACTCGGCCCGCGCCACCGCACGGATATGGGCGGTCTTGTCGTCGGCTTCGGAGGCGGTCTCCTCGGTCCAGCTCCGCACCACGGCGTCGGCCGCTCTGAACGGCACGGATGCGTCGAGTTCGGCGTCGCTGGGGTCGCCGGTGGACAAGCCTTCCAGAAGAATCCGGCACAGCAGGGTCGCGACCTTCTCCGGGGCGGCGTTGTGGCGCATGACGTCGAGACCGACCTGGAGCATGGACTGGCTGATCCGGTCCGCCAGCACCGCGAGATCGACGTCGGACCGTAGGTAACCGGCCCATCGCGCGGCCCGCAAGGTCTGCTGCATGGCCTCCAGCGTCGCGGTCGGGCGGCGCTGAGCCAGCGCGATGAGCTCCGGGTTGGAGCTCGGGCTCTCGTAGAACGACATCTGCAGCGCGGCCCGGTGGGCGACCGCGCATCGAGCGATATCGGAACCGATCATGGCGATCCGGTCGAACGGCGAGGCCGGATCGGGGCCGTCCAGCCGCTTCTGGGCCGTCTCGGCGATGCGATCGAGATCATCGTGGTACCGCCGGAGCAGTTCGACCAGGATCGCTTCTTTGGATTCGAAATGGTGGTACAGGCTGCCGGGCAGGATGCCTGCCGCATCCGCGATCTCCTGCAGCGACGTGCGCAGGCCCGACGTGGCGATCAACGTGGCCGCGGTCTCGAGAATCTCGGTCCGGCGCGTCCGATCCTCAGCTGCGGAGCCAGCGTCGATTGCGCGACCTGGGGTGCGCTTGAGCGTCTTACGCTCCCCAGGCGTCACCTGGGGACGGCCCACAGCGGCTCCACGATGATTGCTGGCTCCCGTCATGCGATTTGGGTGTCCGACCCAATATTTGGTTAGAGGTTACCAGAACAGCGCTGGTACGCCGGGGATCCCGTGGAGCCGTCGCCCGGGTCAGGTGACGCCGAGCCGTTCGGTCACGTCGAACACCTCGTCGTAGATCGACCCGGGGATCGTGAACGGCTCTGTCGCAGACACTTCCGAAAGGTGCCTCGCGATGTCCTCCGCGCTGAGGTCGCTGTCCGGAGGTGCCATCCAGCCCCGACCCAAGCCGATGAAAACGCGGGCGAAGCGACCCGCGCAGGCCGAGAAGTTCTGGTGGCTGGACCTACAGTCGCGGCTGGCCAGGTACACCACCAACGGAGCGACGAGTTCCGGCCGGATCGACCTGAAAAAGCCGTTGTCCTCAAGGACTTTCGGATCGCCCAAGGTTTCGGTGACCATTCGCGAGACGGCGAACGGCAGCACGGTGTTGGCCAGTATGCCGTGTGGAGCACCCTCGAGGGCGATCACGTTGGTCAGCCCGACCAGGCCCGCCTTGGCGGCGGCGTAGTGTGCCTCCAGATGTTGGCCGAACATGCCCGCCGACGAGGCGATGAACACGAACCGGCCGTAGCCTTGTCGCTTCATCACGCGGTAGGCGGGCTGGGTGAGGTAGAAGCCGCCGTCGAGATGGACGCTCAACATGCGTCGCCAGTCGTCGGGCGTCAGTTCGTCGAACGGGATGCTGTTGAAGATGCCCGCATTGCTCACCACCGCGTCGAGTCGGCCGAATCGTTCGACCGCCGTGCGCACGATCGCCTCGCCTCCCTCGGCGCTGTCGACCGAATCGTAGGACGCGACCGCGGTACCGCCGGCCGCCGTGATCTCTTCGACAACCTGATCGGCCACCGCAGCGTCCGCGCCGTGGCCGGTCATCGTTCCGCCGAGATCGTTGACCACGATGGCAGCCCCACGCCGAGCCAGTTCCAGCGCGTACACCCGGCCCAGGCCGCGACCGGCGCCGGTCACGACGGCGACCTGTTCGTTGAACTCGATCACTGTGTAGCCCTTACCCGTTGACTTCCCGGATCGTTCATTGACTCCGGTGCAGCCGAACTCTACGGTGGAACAGATATTTGGTCAACGTGGTCCGGAGGTGGGCGCGGAGGTGTCAGGTGGCTGACGGCGGAGACGGTGGGGACGCCGGGGATGGCCGGCACTCCGGGTTGGGCATGCTGGCGTCAGCGCTCGCGGGCCGTCCGGTTGCGGTGGCCCCGGCCGCTGCGGGTGCGCCGGCGTGGACCGATGGGCAGACGATCTTCGTCGATCCGGCCGCCGCTGATCGGACGCGGCTCGAATCGGTGGCGGTGCAGGCTTCGCTGATTGCGGCCGGAAGCCTCGCTCCAGAGGTGGTCGGCGGCCTCCGCCGACGCCGTAAACTCGCCAAACGCTATCTGGCCGTGGAGGCGCACCGGGCGCTGTCAGCCAATGCGGCGCTGTTGCCGAACATGTTGGGCGCCTTGCCAAATCGCAGCATCGGCGAGCGGAGTGACTCGCCTGCGACGTCCCTGCTGATCGCTCGCGGCAACGACGCGTTGCCGGACCCGCCGGCAAGTTTCGGGGTAATTCAGGCGAAGAAGGTGTACGCCGCGGCCACCAGGCAGCAGAGCCAACAGTCGGTGGGTCATGTGCCGCGGAAGCAAGGCCGCCAGGAGCTTGAACAGCTCGACGAGGACAACCCCGACAACTGGGACGACTCCGATGATCCCGATCTGTTTTCCAGTCCGGTCGGTGGCGGGGGAGCCATCGGCAAATGGTTGAAAAAGCTTCTGTCCTCGGCGCGGAAGGCCGGAGCGAACGGTAGCGGCCCTCCCGGCGCGGACTCCCCGACGCATCGCACCAACTCGACCAGACGCGGACTGCATGCGGTGTCGTCGCTGGCCTCGGTGGCCACCGAGGATGTCGTCGACGTGAAGACCGAGGGAATCAAGTACCCGGAATGGAACGCCGAACGTGGCGTCTATCGACTCGACTGGTGCACCGTTCGTGAGACCGACCCGGAGATCAAGCCCCACGCCACCCAGCAGATCGAGGACGCGATCAGTGTGCGGCGCCCGCTGGCCCGCCTCGGCATGGGCCTGCATCGGCGGCATCGCCAGCCGCAGGGTGACGACATCGACATCGACGCCGCTCTGGAGGCGCGCGTCGAAGTGCGGGCCGGCTCCGTGCCCGACGAGGCGGTGTACCTCGATAGCCTGCGCCGGCGGCGGGATCTGTCGGTGTTGCTGCTGCTGGACGTCTCGGGTTCGACGGCGGAACCGGGCACGGTCGGGCGTACGGTGCACCAACAGCAGCGCACCGCCGTCGCGCACTTGATGGTGGCGCTGCACGATCTGGGGGACCGGGTGTCGTTGTACGCCTACTATTCCCAGGGCCGGTCAGCGGTGACCATGGTGCCGGTGAAGCGGTTCGACGACCACCTGGATGCGCAGGTGTTCCGACGGCTGAACAGTCTGGAGCCGGGGGCGTACTCGCGGCTCGGGGCGGCCATCCGGCACGGTTCGGCGGTCTTGGAGGACCGTGGCGGCACCTCGCGCCGGCTGCTGGTCGTGCTATCCGACGGACTGGCCTACGACCACGGCTACGAACGGGCTTACGGCGCCGCCGATGCCCGTCGCGCCCTGAGCGAGGCGCGGCGTCGTGGCACCGGCTGCGTTTGCCTGACGATCGGCGCCAGTACCGATGTGGAGTCACTGCGCCGAGTGTTCGGTAGCACTGCGCACGCGACCATCTCCAGCCCCGACCAACTCGCCGGCGTCATCGGGCCGATGTTCCGATCGGCGATCCGCTCCGGCGAGGTTCGCCGCCGCGTGTCCTGAGCCGAAGCTGTGTCGTGATACCAAGCGCCAGAAGCTTATTGGGAACATCGTCGCAGCACCACACGTCGCTGTAAGGGCTTGAAACAAACATCTGTTCCGGTTACGCTGCGAAAGTGCCGCAACGTGGCGGACACGACGAAAGGTGCGTTATGGCCAACGAATCCGGGCTCGCCTATCAGAACGGGGTCGATTCGCAGGCTCCGAACGCACGTCCCTATTACCAGCCCGTCGGTGACGAGGAGGCTGTGTTCAAGGCGGCATACCGCCAGGGGCTGTCGCTGATGTTGAAGGGTCCGACCGGTTGCGGCAAGACGCGCTTTGTCGAAGCCATGGCACACGACCTCGGACGGCCACTGATCACCGTCTCCTGCCACGACGATCTCACCACCGCCGATCTGGTCGGCCGCTACCTGCTGCGCGGCGACGAGACGGTCTGGGTCGACGGGCCGCTGACCCGGGCCGTGCGCGAGGGCGCGATCTGCTACCTCGACGAGGTGGTCGAGGCGCGACAGGACACCACCGTGGTGTTGCACCCGCTCTCTGACTACCGCCGTCAGTTGCCCATCGAGCGCCTCGGCATCACCCTGGATGCGGCGCCCGGCTTCGGTCTGGTGATGTCGTACAACCCGGGTTACCAGAGCGTGCTCAAAGACCTCAAAGACTCGACACGGCAACGGATGGTGGCCATCGAGTTCGGGTTTCCGGCCCCCGATGTCGAGGAGGGCATCATCGCCCACGAGGCGGGCGTCGACGGTGCCACGGCGGCCGAGCTGGTCCGGTTCGGACAGGCGATCCGGCGCCTGGAGACCGGTGGGTTGCGCGAGGTGGCTTCGACGCGAGTGCTGATCGCCGCCGGGCGGCTGATCGCCGAGGGGCTGCCGGTGGCGGTGGCCGCCCGGGTGGCGGTCGCCGGACCACTGACCGACGACGTCGCGGTGAGCCGCGGGCTCCACGAGTTGATCGACGTCTACCTCGGTGGATCGGCCGTCGGTGATTGACGCGCCGGCCGACCGGGTTTAGGTTCAGAACAAATATTAGGTTTCAGTGATGCGCCCGCGATGAACGCCGGCTACCGGAGGTCAGATGTCGTACGAGAGCACCGCCGAGCCCATCAAGGTGGGCTATCTGATGGATTTCACCTTGCCGCCCGGGTTCCCGGACGAACTCAAGGCGTCGTTCACCCGGACCTTTGACCTGGTGTTCGAAGAGGCGGTTGAACAGGGCCTGATGGACCGGTCGGTGCAGATGATCTACCGCGAGGTCGAGGGGCTGCCGAAAGGTTCGGTCAAGGCGGTCATCGACGCATATGGCGAGCTGGTGGACGAAGGCTGCCTGGTGGTATTCGGCCCGAACATCACCGACAACTGTGTGCCGCTGCGAGAAGCGATCGAGGAACGCTTCAAGGTGCCGGCGGTCAGCGTCACCGGCACTGACGACTGGTTGGGCGAGTGGACGTTCGCCTTCCCTCAGGGATCGATGACCGACGAGCCGATCTTTCTGGCGGATCTCGTCGCCAAGCGAGGCCTGACCGAGATCGGTGTACTGGTCGAGCAGAACCTGATCGGCGAAAGCTATCTGAAGAACCTGCGGACCGCCTGTACCCGCAAGGGAATTCGGATCGTCGCCGAGGCTGCGATCGCACAGACCGCCCAGGACATCAACGCCGCGGTAAGCACGCTGCATGAGGCGAAGGCCGAGGCGATCGTGCACCTCGGTTTCGGTTTCGGCATCGTGTTCATCAATCCGGCGTTGGAGGCCGTCGACTGGGATCCGCCGCGCTTCACCACCACCGCATTTCAGAACGCCTGGGTCAACCCGATCATGTGGCGGGCGTTCCTGGGTTGGATCGGGGTCGACCAGTACGACGAGGGCAACCCGGTCGGGCAGGCCTGGCTGGACCGATATGCCAAGCGGTACAACGGGAGTCGTCCTGAGTACTGCGTATCGGTGGTCAACCACGATGTGGCAGCAACGTTGGTCCGGGCCTTCACCGACGCACATCCCCTGAGCCCGCGCGGCGTCAAGGAGGCACTCGAGCGGGTGAAGATGATGCCGGCCGCCTCCGGTGCCCCCGGCACCCGGGTGTCCCTGGGCAAGTGGACCCGCCGGGCCTGGATGGGCGCGGGGTATCTGGTGGCCCGCACCCTCGACGAAGACGGCGTGAACTCTCACCTGGTCGACCGTTTCGGAGAGGAATCCCGATGACCACGGAGAAGGCCGCACCGCCGGGCGTCGTGACGCCGGCGGGCACCCAGAACAGCAAGGCGCCCCGTAAGGGTCCGAACTGGGGACGCTGGGCCGGCGCCTTCGCGCTCATCTCCTTCTTCAGCCTGTTCATCGCATTCGCGCGCACCGAGGTGCACCCCCGGGTGGCCAACCCCGACGTCGAGGGCCGGCCCCGCCCGGTTGAGTTCCTGCTCGGCTGGGACGGCTGGCTGTGGGTGCACCAGATCGGCACGGTGATCCTGTTGATCGTGCTGGTGGTGATCTTCGTCCGCGGTTGGCGGCGGGACCCGGGCAGCCCGATCATGCTGATGTTCCTGTGCACCACGTTGATCGTGTGGCAGGACCCGATCATGAACTGGGCGCCGTTCGCGGTCTACAACCCCGAGCTGATCCACTGGCCGGAGAACTGGCCGCTGATCATGTTGTCCCCGACGGTCGAACCGTTCATCGTGTTCGGCTACGTGGCGTTCTACTTCGCCCCGTTCTTCCCGGCGATCTGGATCCTCCGCAAGCTGCAAGCCAAGTACGGCCCCACCTCATTCGTCTCGCGGCACCCGCTGGTCAGCCTGGGCTCGATCACCCTGGTCATCGGTTTCATCTTCGACGCCATCCTCGAAGTGAGCCTGGTGCGCACCGGCCTGTACATCTACTCGCAGGTGATCCCGTTCGGATCGCTGTTCCCGGGCACCACATTCCAGTTCCCGCTGATCTGGGAGTCACTCGCGGTGACCTTCGTGATGGTTCCGGCGGCGGTGCTGTGCTACCGCGACGACACCGGCAAGGCGGTCGCGGAGAAGCTCGCCGCCAAGGCCCGGCTGTTCCCGAAGAAGCCGGTGCTGGGCACCTTCCTGGTGATGTTCGTGATCATCAACGTCGCCTACTTCGCCTACGGCAGCTGGTTCTGGGTGATCAAGGCCAGCGGCGCGGCCACCGCGGTCGCCTGCCCGTGGCCCTATCCCGAGGCGAAAGTCTATGACCCGCAGGGTTACTACCGCGCAAATGGTGCCGAGGGGCCGTACTCGGTCGGCAAGTGGGCCACCTGGCAGCAGGGGCCGTTCGCCGACCTCGACGTCGAGGTGGGTTCGAAGGGTGACCGGTGCGCATCGGAGAACGCGAATGGGTGACCCGATCAGAACCGCCGTCATCACCGGCGCATCGCGCGGATTGGGGTTCGCCTCGACTGTGCGCCTGTACCGCGATGGATGGCGCGTGGTCGCGGCGATGCGCTCACCGGAGAAAGGTATGCCGCTACTGCGCGAAGCCCTGGGAGTCGGTGAATCCGACGATCGGCTCGTCGGTGTTCAACTCGATCTGACGGACGCGGCGTCGATTGCAGCCGCCGCCAAGACCATCGATGAGACCGTCGGTGCACCGCATGCACTGGTGCACAACGCCGGCATCTCGGCGGCCGGGATGGTCGAGGAGACGTCGTCGGATCTCTGGGAGCGCATGTTCGCCACCAACGTTCTGGGTCCGGTGGCACTGACCAAAGCGCTGCTGCCCGCCATGCGTGAAGCCGGGCACGGCCGCATCGTGCTCATCTCCAGTGCGGCGGGTGTGCGTGGAATGCCGGCCACCGCACCGTATTCGGCGGTGAAGGGCGCGCTGGAGCGGTGGGGTGAAGCGATGGCGGGGGAGGTGGCGCCCTTCGGGATCGGCGTCAGCGTCCTGGTCACCGGAACCTATGACACCGACATCATCACCGATGCGGGGACCACCGACGACCGGGATCTGGGGGGGCCCTACGCCCGCCATCACCACACGATGGACAAGCGCGGCCGGGCCATGATGAAGCATGCCGCGCGACCACCCGAGAAGTTCGCCGAAGGTCTGGTGAAGGCGCTCGACAGCACAAAGCCGTTCGCCAAGACCGCGGTTGGCCCGGACGCGCGGATGTTGTTGATCGCCAACCGGTTACTTCCGCCATCGGGACTGCACCAGATGACGCGGCTGATGATGGGTATCCCGCGCCACGGCAGCATGCGAGGGGGCGCCTACCCGTTGACCACCTCCCAGAAAGTAATGGTGCTGGCCGCCAAGGCACTTCCGCAGCCGGTGCTGACCCGGTTGGCGGCCCTGGCGGCGCGGCGCGCGTCGCGCAACGCCCCACCACAGCAAGGGAGCACCACCGATGCCTGACGCGTCGACGACCCACGAAACGCGAATGTTGATCGACGGGAAGCTCGTCGACGGTGAGGCCGGCACGTTCACCAACATCAACCCGGCGAACGAGGAGGTCCTCGGCGAGGTCTCGGATGCCTCGACGGCCGACATGCACCGGGCGATCGACGCCGCCCGTCGGTCGTTTGACGAGACCGACTGGTCGACCAACCGTCGACTCCGCAAGCGCTGCCTGGAACAACTCCACGAGGCCATCGAGGGGGAGCTGGAGGAGCTGCGTGAGGAGCTCATCGCCGAGGTCGGTGCCCCGCGGGCCGTCACCCACGGACCGCAACTCGACGCTCCGCTCGCCGACGGCCTCAAGTACCCGGCCCGGCTCATCGACACCTTCCCGTGGGAAACGGATCTGGGCGACACCGTCGTCTCCGTCACCGGGGTGAACACCACGCGCAAGGTGTGGCATGAGCCGGTGGGTGTGGTCGGCGCGATCACCCCGTGGAACTTTCCCTTCGAGGTCGCCCTCAACAAGCTCGGTCAGGCATTGGCGACCGGTAACACCGTGGTGCTCAAACCCGCACCGGACACGCCCTTCAACGCCACCCGCCTGGGCCGGCTCATCGCCGAGGGCACCGACATCCCACCCGGTGTGGTGAACGTCGTGCCGGCTTCGGATCACCTGGTCGGCGAAGAACTTACGCTCTCACCGAAAGTGGACATGATCTCGTTCACCGGTTCGACCGTGGTGGGCAAACGCATCATGGAGAAGGGCGCCGCCACGATGAAGCGGCTGTTCCTCGAATTGGGCGGCAAGTCGGCCACCATCGTCCTGGACGACTTGGATGACACGGCGTTCGCCTCCGCCTGTCTGATCGGGATCGGACCACTCATGCACGCCGGGCAGGGGTGCGCTGCACCCACCCGGATGCTGTTGCCACGCTCGCGCTACGACGACGGCGTGGCGATCCTCAAAGGCCTCTACGAGAACATCGCCGCCGGCGACCCGCAGGACCCGGCCACGATCTGCGGGCCGGTCATCTCGGCCAAACAGCAGGCCCGGATCCTGGGCTACATCAGAAAGGGTGTCGACGAAGGCGCCACGATGCTCGTCGGCAGCACGGAGCCCCCGGCACAGTTTGCCAAGGGATTCTGGGTCAGTCCAACGCTTTTCATCGATGTGGACAACGCCATGACGATCGCCCAGGAGGAGATTTTCGGGCCGGTCCTGGCCGTGATTCCCTACGAGGACGAAGACGATGCGGTACGGATCGCCAACGACAGCGCATACGGGTTGGCCGGCAACGTGATGTCCGGCTCGCTGGAACGTTCGCTTGCCGTGGCGCGTCGGCTTCGCGCCGGGTTCATCGGCCTCAACGGCACCGCGGGGTACGGCGCCGACACACCGTTCGGCGGCTATAAGGACAGCGGCGTCGGCCGGCAGAACGGCCTCGCCGGATTTCACCAGTACACCGAGGTCAAGTCCGTCGCCTACCCGGCGATCTGATACCAGCACTCTAGGAGTTCACGCGTGGAACAGCTTTTCGACGACCTGGAGGACTTCGGCGCCTTCGACGACGCGGTATCCGGTGATGTGCGCGACCCCTATCCCGAACTGGCCAGGCTTCGACGCGAGGAGCCGGTCCAGCGGATCGACATGTCCGCGATGCCCGGGGAAGCGGGCAAACCCGTGTTCATCGTCTACCGCTACGAGGACGCCCAGCAGATGCTGCGGGACAATCTGACGTTCTCGTCGTCCGGGGTGATCGCCGCCTTCGGACCGGTACTCGGCGAGCGGGTGATGCTCGGGATGGACGAGCCGGTGCACGGCCGGCTGCGGTCGCTGGTGTCGAAGGCGTTCTCGCAGAAGGTATTGGCCCGTTGGGAAGACGAGCTCGTCGGCCGGGTCGGAAACGAACTCATCGACAAATTCGCCGCGGACGGCAAGGCGGATCTGGTCAAGCAGTTCACGTTCGACTATCCGAGCCGGATCATCGCGGGCCTGCTCGGCCTACCCGAACAGGACTACCCGCAGTTCCAACGGTGGTCGATCTCGTTGCTGAGCTGGATCATGAACCCGGAGCGGGGACTGGCGGCGGCAGCGGCACTGTGCGAATACTTCGCGCCGATACTGGAAGCCCGCCGCGCCGAGCCGAAAGAGGACATGATCAGCCTCCTCGCGGAGGCCGAGATCGACGGCGGGAAGCTCACCGACGACGAGATCTTCTCGTTCCTGCGGCTGTTGTTGCCGGCCGGGGTGGAGACCACGTATCGGTCATTGGGCAACCTGCTGTTCGGCTTGCTCTCGGACACATCACAACTGGATGCGATCCGCGCCGACCGTTCACTGCTACCCCAGGCGATCGAGGAGGCGGTGCGGTGGAACCCGCCCTTGCTGACCATCACCCGCACCACCACCCGCGACACCGAACTCGGTGGGGTCCACATCCCCGAGGGCTGTTCGGTGATGCCGATGCTCGGTTCGACGAATCGGCAGGAGGACCGGTGGGAGAATCCGGACGAGTTCGACATCTTCCGCACCGCCAAGGCGAATCTGGGCTGGGGACATGGGGTCCACGTGTGCCTCGGTATGCATCTGGCGCGGCTGGAAATGCGCACGGCCGTCAACCTTCTGCTCGACAGGCTGCCCAATCTGCGGATGGACCCCGACGGCGACGATCCCCACATCCGCGGGCAGGTGTTCCGCTCGCCGACTTCGCTGCCGGTTCTGTTCGGATGACGACTCCGGCGAGCAGACACAGATGTACGCGACACGCCGTGCCTCGGGGGACATCTCTGTCTGCTCGCCAACGAAAAGTGACCAGGAGAGCTTGAGATGACCGACTTCGAGACCATCGACTTTTTCACTGACCCGGCATTGATTCCCGACCCGTACCCCTACTTCGATCACCTACGGTCCAAATGCCCGGTGACCCAGGCGACTCCGTTCAACGTGCTGGCGGTCACCGGGTACGAGGAGGCGCTGGCGGTCTACAAGGACCCCGCGTTCTCGTCCTGCAACTCTGTGGCGGGGCCGTTCTCGGGGCTGCCGTTCGGGCCGGGGGAGAGCGACGACGTCACCGACCTGATCGAGGAGCACCGCCTCGCAGTCCCGATGAGTGAACACATCACCTCGCAGGACCCGCCGCTGCACACCCGTACCCGTGGGCTGATGAACAAGCTCATCACCCCCAAACGGCTCAAGGAGAACGAGGACTTCATGTGGCGGCTGGCCGACCAGCAGCTCGACACATTCCTCGACAAGGGCGGCTGCGAGTTCCTCGCCGACTACGCAAAGCCGTTCTCGCTGTTGGTGATCGCCGATCTTCTCGGTGTGCCGGCCGAAGATCACCAGGAGTTCAAGGCGGCGTTCGCCCTGGGGGAGACCGTCGGTGAACTCGGTAAGGAAGCGCCGACCACACACAATCCGTTGGAGTGGCTCAACGAGAAGTTCTACGCCTACATCGAGGATCGCAGACGCGCCCCGCGTGAGGACGTGTTGACCGGGTTGGCGCAAGCCAAATACGAGGACGGTTCGACACCCGACATCGAAGACGTGATGAACCTGTCGACGTTCCTGTTCGCCGCGGGGACGGAGACGACGACGAAGCTGGTGAGCTCGGCAGTGCGGTTCATCGGCGACAACCCCGGTTTCGAAGATCTGCTGCGTGCCGACCGCAGCAAGATCCCGGCTTTCCTCGAGGAGACCCTGCGCCTGGAGAGCCCGGTCAAGAGCCACTTCCGAATGGCCAGCCGGACGACAAGCATCGGTGACGTCGAGGTGCCGGCGGGAACGACGGTCATGGTGCTGCCCGGTGCGTGCAACCGCGATGAACGAAAGTTCCCGGACCCCCACACATTCCAGACCGATCGGGCCAATGTGCGCGAACAGATCGCCTTCATTCGCGGCGTCCACTCGTGCCCGGGAGCACCGCTGGCCCGAGCCGAGGGCCGCATCTCGCTGAACCGGATTCTCGACCGGATGAGCGACATCACGATCTCCACCGAACACCACGGGCCGGTTGACGACCGGAATTACGCCTACGAGCCCACGTTCATCATGCGCGGTCTCGCCGAACTGCACATCACCTTCACTCCGCTCGGCTGAGCCGCAAACACCAAGGAGCACACTATGACCGGAAAGCTCGACGGCAAGGTCGCTTTCATCACCGGCGCGGCCCGCGGGCAGGGCCGCGCGCACGCGGTCGCCATGGCCAAGGAGGGCGCCGACATCATCGCGGTCGACATCTGCCGCGACATCCCCACCAATCCCTACCCGCTGGCCACACCGGAGGATCTGGCCGAGACCGAACGCAAGGTCAAGGAACTCGGCCGTCGTGTCGTCGCGCGGGTGGCCGACGTCCGCGAACGCCACGAGCTGCGTGAGGCCATCGAGGCCGGAATCGCCGACCTCGGCAAGGTCGACATCGTGGTCGCCAACGCGGGCATCCTCCCGATGGCGATGGGCAACCCCGACCCGATGGGTTTCATCGACGCCTCAGACGTCGACCTGTTGGGGGTGATGAACACCGTGGCGGTGGCGATTCCGCACCTGCCCGACGGCGCCTCGATCATCGTCACCGGATCCACGGCCGGCATGATCCGCGGTACCACCACGAGCCCCGACATGGGCCCGGGCGGTGCCGGTTACGGCTGGAGCAAGCGGATCGTGATGGAGTACGTCGACGAGATGTGTCTTCACCTGGCGCCGAGGATGATTCGGGTCAACGCGATCCATCCGACCAACTGCAACACCCACCTGCTGCAGAACGAGGGCATGTACGGGGTGTTTCGCCCCGATCTCAAGGCCGCAGGCAAGACGGCCACTCGCGAAGACGCCGAGCCGCTGTTCAATCTGTTCCAGGCCATGCCGATTCCCTACATCGAACCGGAGGACATGGCGAACCTCGGGGTGTTCCTGGCCAGCGACGACAGCAGGTACATCACCGGTCAGCACATCCGCGTCGACGCAGGCTCACTACTCAAGTGGCCCAACGGTCCTCAGTAGACCTGACCATTTCGAACATCGAATCCCCGGAGGTGGCAGTGGGCGCAATCATCATGTTGGGCACCCTGTTTGGCTTGATCGTCCTGATCGTCGGTCTGGTGTTGTACTTCGATCCGGAGGCGCGTCGCACCCCGCCGCGGTCCGGGGCGGCGTCGGAGGCCGAGGCATGAACGTGCAGTTTCTGATCAACGCCGGCGTGACGTTCGCGTATGTCAGCGGCCTGGGATTCCTGGCCGTGGGCATCTATCTGAGTGTCCGGCGTGGGCGTCTGCACCCGCTGCTGCTGTTGTGCATCTCGGCGCTGTCGTTCTCCTGGATCGAAGCACCGTACGACTGGGCGATGTACGCGCAGTTTCCGCCGGAGCTACCCCGGATGCCGTCGTGGTGGCCGCTGAACCTCACCTGGGGTGGGCTGCCCTCGGCGGTCCCGGTGGGCTACATGGGGTACTTCGTGCTCCCCGCCATCATCGGTGCTGCACTCGGCCGGCGGGTGAGCGCGAAGTGGAACCTGCGCCGGCCGCAGACGCTGTTGGCGGTGGGTTTCGCCGTCGGGTTCTGCTGGGCATTCGTCTTCAACGCGATCATCGGTGCGCGGCTCGGCCTGTTCTACTACGGCTACGTGATCGAGGGGTTGGGCCTGTGGGAGGGGACCAAGAACCAGTATCCGATCTACGACGCCATCGCGATGGGCGTGCAGATGATGGTGTTCACGTACCTGTTGGGCCGCACCGATTCACAGGGCCGCAACGTGATCGAGATCTGGGCCGACAAGGTGACGAAAACCCGGCCGGCCTCGGCTGTGGTGTCGGTGATCGCCGTGATCGTGGTCGGCCACGCGGTGTACGCGTCGGTCTTCGCCCCGCACCTGGTCACCAAGCTGGGCGGGTGGGTGACCGTCGGGCCGACCGAGCAACTCTTCCCAGGCGTGCCCAACCAACCCCGCTAGCGGGACCTCGAGTGTCAGGCCGCGTCGGCTCAGTAGTTGTTGCAGCTGTTGGCGATCATGTTGATCGGTCCGAAGTACTGCTGAGCCGCCGGGCTGGCCTGCAACTGGGTCACGGTCTGCTGGCGCTCGGCCGGGCCGGACGCCAGGAAGTTGCGCAGCGCGCCCTGGGCGAACGGCGAGGTGTTGAACTGCTGGGCCAGGTCCGGGCGCTGCGCGTTGAGCGCCGCCATCACCTGGTCGTAGGTACAGGTCGTGTTGACGACGGCGCTGAAGTCGGGTTGAGCCGAGGCCACGCCGGTCGACAACGGGAAGGCCAGGGCCAGTCCGGCGAGCGCGCCGACGACATACTTCCGAGACGATGTGATCATGTGTGAAAACCCCCAGGTTGGTCGCCTCAAATGGCGACGCCTTGCACGATTGCCGGACCCGACCTCATTCGAGGTTAACAGGCGGCAGTCGCGCAAGGCGTCCTCGCAAAAACAGGTGAGCCGCATCAGTCGATGACGGCGGCCTCCTTGCGCTCGGTGATCGGGCGGGCAAGTTCCTGCTCGTTGCAGATACGCTGCAACTTCTCCAGGGTCTCGTCGAGACCCGGGCCGAGCGGCTTGCTCGGGGTGAAGGTGGCCGGCAGGTTGCGCATGCCCTGGATGACGCCGATGGTGTCGTAGTGCACCGTTCCCTCGGGATCGCACACATAGTCGGGCATCCGGTCCAGCACCGCGGTGAGCATCGACTTGAACACCGTGCGGGCCACGTTGGAGCCCACACACCGGTGCACGCCGATGCCGAAGCTGAAGTGCCGGTTGCCCTTTCGGTCGAGAATGATCTCGTTGGGCTTCTCGAACACCGAGGGGTCACGGTTGGCCATCGCCCACGACAGCCACAGCCGCTCGTATTGCTTGAACTGCTGCCCTTCGACCTCGACGTCGTCGGAGAACGTGCGTCCGTCCCCGGGAGCCGGGGTGAAGAAACGCAGGAACTCCTCGGTGGCCGGGTCGAGCAGCGTGGCCCGCTCATTGCTCAACCGGGTGCGCTCATCCGGGTGCTGGCCCAGCCATTCCAGGGCGTGCGCGGTGAGCGCGGTGGTGGTGTCGAACCCGCCACCGATCACCAGGCCGAGGTTGCCCAGGATCTCCATGTCGGGCGCCGGTTCCCCGTCGATGCGCAACTGCAGCATCGCGTTGACCAGACCTGGCCGCGGGTTCTCCCGGATCTCCATCATGTTGTTGATGATGTCGATGCCCATCTCGCGGTGCTGCTCGTTGATCTTCTCGCGATCGGGGGAGTGTTCCGGGGTGTACACCGAGGCGTGGGTGGGCTCGCTGTAGACGTTCCACTTCTTGAGCTCGATGCCCATCATGGCCAGGGTGAATACCGCGGGCACCACGTTGGCCAGGTGCTCGACGAAGTCGATGCGGCCCGACTCGATGTGCTCATCGAGTGCGGCGCGGGTGATCTCGTCGACGAACGGTACCCAGCGCTTGATCGCAGCCGGGGACAGATACGGGTTCAGTGCCCCTCGGTAGGCACTGTGCTCGGGCTCGTCCATCTCCAGGATGCCGCCGCGGACGACGGTGGCACGGCTGGCTTTCGGGATCGTGATTCCCTGGTAGGGCGTCTCACCGCTGATGTCGTGATGGTTGGAGACCACCGGGCAACGGGCCAACTCGAAGACATGCTTGCTGTCGGCCGCCACCCAGTGACCGTCGTAGGTG
Source organism: Mycobacterium sp. E802 (assembly GCF_001666875.1). Lineage (NCBI taxonomy): Bacteria > Bacillati > Actinomycetota > Actinomycetes > Mycobacteriales > Mycobacteriaceae > Mycobacterium > Mycobacterium sp. E802. Next base: position 20,112 of record NZ_LZJD01000015.1, on the reverse strand, counting down.
TCAGTCCAGGCCATCGGGCAGCGGGACTGCATCTCCTCGGTGATCTTCTCGAACTGCAGCCGGTATTCCGGTGTGTGCCGGTCGAAGTGGTAGTTGTTCTTCTTGCGCTCGTCGTCAGGCACGACACTCTCGTCGATGCTCACGGCGTTGTCTCCCTTGGTAATCGGTCGGAGTCAATCTTCGATGACAATGGCCTGCTCGGGGCAGGAATGCGCGGCCTCGCGGACCGCGTCCTCCTGATCGGCGGGCACCACCTCGGACACCGGTGACGCGTGACCGTCGACGTCGTCGAGGACGAACGAATCGGGTGCGATCATCGAGCACAGGGTGTGGCCCTGACAGCGGCTGCCGTCGACCGAAACCTTCACTACACCAAGTCCTTTCGGTTCAGTGGATGCGACATCACACGTGGTAGTCGTACCACTTGAGGTAGCCGCCGGCGTCGACACGCAGCTGCATGCCGGTGACGTACCGGGCCTCGTCGGAGGCCAGCCACAGCACCGCGTTGCTGATGTCCTCGGGTTCGATGAAGTTGACCTTCATGGCCTGCTGCACCCCGAACACCGGCTCGGCGTCGGCGCGGGTCGGGTTCTCCAGATCCGGCCGGAACGAGCGGTACATCGGCTCGCTCTGCAGCATGTTGGTGTTGCAGTTGGTGGGGTGGATGACGTTGGCCCGGATGCCGCGCACGGCCAACTCGGTGGCCAGGGCGTGGACGTACTCGGAGATGAGGCGCTTGGAGATCATGTACCCCATGCCACCCGGATCCGCGCCCGGGTTGGGCTTGCTGTGGGCGTCCATCAGGGCCGCGGCCGACGCGGTGGCGATGATCGACGCGCCCTCGGTGAGGTGAGGCAGCGCGACCTGGATGGCGTTGATGGTGCCGACGAAGTTGGTGTTGATGCCGTCGGTCCAGGCCTGCATGGCGGGCTGGCCCTTCATCGCGGCGATGCCGGCCTGGGCCACGACGATGTCGACCTTGCCGAATTCGGCAAGACCGGCGTCCAGCGCGGCCCGCAGTTCGGCCTCGTTACGGACGTCGGCCTGGGCGGTGACGATGCGCCGGCCGGTCTTCTCGACGTAGTTCTTGGTCTCTTCGAGGTCTTCAGCCGTCGCCATCGTGTAGCCGACGGTGTCGTAGTTCTTACAGATGTCGACGGCGATGATGTCGGCGCCCTCTTCGGCCAACCGGATCGCGTGACTGCGGCCCTGACCCCGACCGGCACCGGTGATGAAGGCGACTTTCCCGGCAACCCGGCCCTCTACGCTGCTTCCCACAATTGTCCTTTCGCTGATGGATGTGTCGTGCGCAGGTGCGCGTCAGGTGTTACGACCGCCGTTGACGCCGAGGATCTGACCGGTGATGTAGCCGGCTTCCTCGGAGATGAAGAAGGCGCAGGCCGCGGCGATGTCCTCGGGCTTGCCCATGCGGCGCACCGGGGTCTGCTCGATCTGCTTGTCCGTGTCGCCGAGGAAGCCCTTGCCTTCGGCCTTGCGCAACATGGGGGTGTCGATGAAGCCCGGGGGCACGGCGTTGACCGTGATGCCGCTGGGGCCGAGTTCCAGCGCCAGGCTCTTGGTCAGACCGTTCACCGCGGACTTGGCCGCGACGTACGGCGACATGAAGGGCTGGCCCGAATGTGTGCTCGACGAGGAGATGTTGACGATGCGACCCCAGCCCGCCTCGAGCATGTCGGGCAGTACCGCCTGCACACAGTGGAAGACGCCGTTGAGGTTGACGTCGATGATCTGCTGCCACTTCTCGAACGAGACGTCACTGAAGCGCTTGAAGCAGTCGAGGCCGGCGGCGTTGACCAACACCGAGATGGGACCGAGCTGAGCGCGGATGGCGTCGAGCGCGGAGTCGACGGCCGCACGGTCGGTCACATCGGCGACGTGTGCGAACTCGTCGTCGGTGGCCTGCAGATCAAGGGTCGCGACATGGAGACCGTCAGCGCGCAAGCGGGCGGCGATGGCCGCGCCGATGCCTGAACTTCCTCCGGTGACGACGGCATTCTTCATGACAGTTCTCCGGTCGCCGGGCGGTGCCGGGCTTTCTCATGGCTCAAGAATCATCCTTCCGATTATGAGAACCGTACTCTCGGACTGGTGTGAACCGCAAGATCTGTGTACAACCTGCACACCCGCGGCTCAGGGGCCTGATCTGCACCGAATGGGGCATGACTAGCCAATCTATCTTTCACTTGAGTTCTCATCGCGCGAATGTATGATTCGCCGGTGATGAGAATGCAGTTTCCATCACACTAGGGAATCCCCTGAGGAGGATGATGCAGGAAGCGCCCACCATCGCGGAAGAACAGCGGGCTGACCGGAAGTTGTTGATCGGCGGAGAGCTGCGCGAGACGCCGCGGACGTTTCCTTCCGTCAACCCGGCGACCGGTGAGGTGTTCGGCCATGCGCCGGATGCCACGGTGGCCGATGCCGAGGCTGCGGTCGCTGCGGCTCGCCAGGCGTTCGACAACACCGACTGGTCCACCAACACCGAACTACGCATCCGTTGCCTGGATCAACTGCACGCCGCGCTCGTCGAGCACCGCGATGAACTCGCCGCGCTGACCACCACCGAGGTGGGCGCCACCGCCGCGTTGTGTGCCGGTGCGCAACTGGACGGGCCGATCGACATCGTGCGGTACTACGCGGACCTGCTCAAGACCTACCCGCTGACCGAAGACCTCGGGAACATCGAGAGTCGCGGCATGCAGCACCACCGGTGGGTGGAGAAGGAAGCCGGCGGCGTCGTCGCGGCGATCATCGCCTACAACTATCCGAACCAGCTGGCGCTGGCCAAGCTGGCGCCGGCACTGGCCGCCGGCTGCACCGTGGTGCTCAAGTCCGCCCCCGACACCCCGCTGATCACGCTCGCGCTGGGCGAGATCATCGCCAATCACACCGACATCCCGGCCGGCGTCGTCAACGTACTGTCGGGTGCCGACCCGGAAGTCGGCGCGGTGCTGACCACGAGCCCCGATGTCGACATGGTCACCTTCACCGGTTCCACCCCGACCGGCCGACGCATCATGGCCGCCGCCAGCGAGACCTTGAAGAAGGTGTTCCTGGAACTCGGCGGCAAGTCGGCCGCGATCGTCCTCGACGATGCCGACTTCAACAGCGCCGCGCTGTTCTCGGCATTCAGCATGGTCACCCACGCCGGTCAGGGCTGCGCCCTGACCTCGCGCCTGCTGGTGCCGGCCAAACACAAGGACGAGATCGTCGAGTTGATCAAGAACAACTTCGCGATGGTCCGGTATGGCGACCCCACCGATCCCAAGACCTACATGGGTCCGCTCATCAGCGAGAAGCAGCGCGACAAGGTCGACGGCATGGTCAAGCGCGCGGTCGAGGCCGGCGCGACGTTGGTGACCGGCGGCGAGAAGGTCGACCCCGGCTTCTTCTACACGCCCACCCTGCTGGCCGATGTCGATCCGGACAGTGAGATCGCCCAGGACGAGGTCTTCGGGCCCGTGCTGGCGGTGATCGCCTACGAAGACGACGACGACGCGGTGCGCATCGCGAACAACTCGATCTACGGGCTGTCCGGCGCGGTGTTCGGCAGCGAGGACCGGGCGCTGGCCGTGGCCCGCCGGATCCGGACCGGGACGTTCTCCATCAACGGCGGAAACTACTTCAGCCCGGACAGCCCGTTCGGCGGTTACAAGCAGTCCGGCATCGGTCGCGAGATGGGTGCGGCAGGACTCGAGGAGTTCATGGAAACCAAGACATTCGCCCGGGTGTTGTCATGAGCGCTGGTAACGGCCCGCTGGCCGGCATTCGGGTCCTCGAGGTGGCGATGTACGGCTTCGTTCCTTCGGCCGGTGCCGTGCTGGGGGAGTGGGGCGCCGACGTCATCAAGGTCGAGCACGCGGTGACCGGCGACCCGCAGCGCGGGTTACGACAGACCGGGCCACTCAAGGTCGAGGGCGATCCCAACCCGAACATCGAGCACGCCAACCGGGGCAAGCGCAGCATCGGTCTGGACATGTCGGTGCCCGAGGGTCGCGAGATCCTGCTGGAACTGGCAAAGAAGGCCGACGTGTTCCTCACCAGCTTCCTGCCGGGGCACCGGCAGAAGTTCGGCATCGACGTCGACGACATCCGCGCCGTCAACCCGAACATCATCTACGCCCGGGGCAGTGCGTTGGGTCCCCGCGGTGAGGAATCGGTCAAGGGCGGCTACGACATGACCGCCTTCTGGTGCCGGGCCGGAACCGCCGCGACGATCACCCCGGCCGGTATGCCGGGAATGATCGCGCCCCCCGGGCCGGCCTACGGCGACACCATCTCCGGAACCAACCTGGCCGGTGGCATCGCCGCCGCGCTGCTCAAGCGCGAGCGCAGCGGTGAGCCGTCGATCGTCGACGTCTCGCTGCTCGGCAGTGGCCTGTGGTCGATGGGCCACACCGTGGCCCTGACCCAGCATCTGAACCAGCTGATGGTGACCCCGCCACCGGGTGTCCACGGCTCGCCGATCAACCCCCTGGTCGGGTTGTACGGGACGGCCGACGACCGCTACATCTCGTTCGTGATGATGCAACCGACCAAGTTCTGGGCCGACGTCTGCCGGCACATGGACCTGGAGCATTACATCGACGATCCGCGATTCGCCACTGCCGAATCGTTCGCCGAGCACACGCCCGACGCGGTCGAGATCCTCACCGAGGCGATGAAGAAGCGGACTTTGCCAGAGTGGAGTGAGCGATTTGCCACGCTGGCCGGTCCGTGGGCTCCGGTGCAGGACACGCTGCAGGCCGCTCAGGACGCCCAGATCCGGGCCAACGAATACCTGGTGCAGGCCGGCCAACTCGAGTTGGTGGCCAACCCGGTGCAATTCGACGTCGCGGCGCCGAGCACCGGCCCGGCACCGGGATTCGCCGAACAAACCGACGACATCCTGGTAGAACTCGGCCTGGACTGGGATCGCATCATCGAACTCAAGACCGCCGGCGCCGTCACCTAAGTTCGTCGTCGCCATGTCCATCGTCGCCTCCACCGGAAACCGCTCGCCGTGGGCTGCCTGCCGCGCAGCCCACGGTCATCCGCTACCGGTGGTCGACGGGCTGCGCCCGAATTGTCAACCAGCTGAGCAAGTTCTGCGGTATTTGCCCTCGCGAGGACTGCCGAGTCCGATAGCATCGGTCAGTCGGGGGGCGGTCGAATGGACAAGTCTGTCCGGCATCACCGGTAGGTCCGGTGATGTGAAGATGTTCCAGAGAAAGCGGGAGGTGCGTCAGATGTCCGAACGTACCCCGTATTTGCCGATCCAGGGCGGCCCCACCGCATCCCGAGCGGCTTTGTATCTGAAAGTTGTTGCGGCTCAGCATGCCTCGGTTGATATCGGCGGCTTCGCCTTCCCGTCCGTCCGGTTGGTACGCGCTGAGTCGGAGGTTGCGGCATGACCCGGCTCGGGCCAGAGGTCAGCACGCATGTAATCGACCCGTTCGAGCACCCGCGCACTGGAGCACCTAACATCGGCGCACCGACTGCGGTGTCCGCAGCCACAAGCCTGGAGGGACCACTCGCCAATGGCAGATAAATGGTCGACCGGCGTATCGCTGGCACGGAACCTGTCGGGTCCGATGCAGGCCGTCGGTGCCCTGTTCGCGATGTCGCTGGACGCCATCCGGTTCATTTTCAAGAGGCCGTTCCAGGGACGGGAGTTCTTGGAACAGTGCTGGTTTGTGGCCCGGGTGTCGATGGCGCCGACGCTGCTGGTGGCGATTCCGTTCACCGTTCTGGTGAGCTTCACCTTGAACATCCTGTTGCGGGAATTGGGTGCGGCTGATCTGTCGGGCGCGGGTGCGGCGTTCGGCGCGGTGACCCAGCTGGGGCCGATGGTGACGGTGTTGATCGTGGCCGGCGCCGGCGCCACGGCGATGTGCGCCGACCTCGGTTCCCGCACCATCCGCGAAGAGATCGACGCGATGGAGGTGCTGGGCATCAACCCGGTCCAGCGCCTGGTCACCCCGCGCATCCTGGCTTCGGGCCTGGTGGCGCTGCTGCTCAACAGCCTGGTGGTGATCATCGGCATCCTCGGCGGCTACGTGTTCTCGGTGTTCATCCAGGACGTGAACCCCGGCGCGTTCGCGGCCGGTATCACGCTGCTGACCGGTGTGCCCGAGGTGATCATCTCGTGCGTGAAAGCTGCACTGTTCGGGCTGATCGCCGGCATGGTGGCCTGCTACCGCGGGCTGACGATCACCGGCGGCGGCGCCAAGGCGGTGGGCAACGCGGTGAACGAGACCGTGGTGTACGCCTTCATGGCGCTGTTCGTGATCAATGTGGTCGTCACGGCCATCGGTATCCGGATGACGTCGGGATAGGCGGCGAACATGGGCACAATGACGATCCTGAGGACGAACTATCCGCGGGTGACCCGGCAGTTCAGCAAGCCGGTGTCGACGCTCGGCCGGATCGGCGATCACACGCTGTTCTATCTCAAGGCGCTGGCCGGCACCCCGCACGCGGCCATGCACTACCGCAAGGAACTGATCCGGCTGATCGCCGAGATCTCGATGGGCGCAGGCACATTGGCGATGATCGGCGGCACCGTGGTGATCGTCGGGTTCCTGACCCTGGCCACCGGCGGCGTGCTCGCCATCCAGGGCTATTCGTCACTGGGCAACATCGGCATCGAGGCGTTGACCGGGTTCTTGTCGGCGTTCATCAACGTGCGCATCGCCGCGCCGGTGGTGGCCGGTATCGGCCTGGCCGCCACCTTCGGTGCCGGCGTTACCGCCCAGCTGGGGGCGATGCGCATCAACGAGGAGATCGACGCGCTGGAAGCCATGGCCATCCGGCCCGTCGAGTACCTGGTGTCCACCCGCATCGTGGCCGGCATGATCGCCATCACGCCGCTCTATGCGATCGCGGTGATCCTGTCGTTCCTGGCGTCGCAGTTCACCACCGTGGTGTTGCTCGGACAGTCCGGTGGCCTCTACAACCACTACTTCGATACATTCCTCAATCCGATCGACCTGCTGTGGTCTTTCCTCCAGGCGATCCTGATGGCGCTCACGATCCTGCTGATCCACACCTACTTCGGATACTTCGCCTCGGGCGGACCGTCCGGTGTGGGAGTGGCCGTCGGCAACGCCGTCCGTACCTCGCTGATCGTCGTGGTCTCGGTGACCCTGCTGGTGTCACTGTCGGTCTACGGCTCCAACGGAAACTTCAACCTGTCGGGTTAGGGAGAAGAGTTGACACGAAACGTTGGTCCCGGTCCGGCTCACCGGTCCGAAACCACAAGTACCGCAGCGCCCGTGGCGGCGCGTCCCGGCCGCAGCTTCGGCGCCCGCGGGTCGACCAGACCATTGGCCGGCCTGGCGACCGTCGTCGTGATCGGCCTGATCGTGGCGCTGTCCGTCGCGCTTTTCCGGGGGAGCTTCACCAAGACCGTCCCGTTGACCCTGATTTCCGATCGGGCGGGCCTCGTGATGAACCCGGATGCCAAGGTCAAGATGCGTGGCGTCCAGGTAGGGAAAGTCGGGAAGATCGAGTCTCTGCCGGACGGCAGGGCTGCGCTGCACTTGGAGATGAACCCTTCTCAACTCCGCCTGATCCCGGCGAACGTCACCGCCGACATCGCGTCCTCGACGGTGTTCGGCGCCAAGTTCGTCGACCTGGTGCCCCCGAGCAATCCAGAAGGCACCATCGAGGCGGGGCGGGTGCTCCAGGGTGACCACGTCACCGTCGAGATCAACACGGTCTTCCAGCAGCTCACGCGGGTGCTCGACAAGATCGACCCGGTGAAGCTGAACGAAACCCTTGGGGCCATCTCGTCGGCCTTCTCCGGACGCGGCGAGAAAATGGGCCAGACCGTCACCGACTTCGAGGCTCTGCTGGACAAGCTGGAGCCGAGCCTGCCGAACCTGTCTCGTGACATCGATGCCATGGCTGCGGTGTCCGACGCCTACGGCGATGCCGCTCCGGACCTGCTCAAAACCGTCGACAACACCAACAAGCTCAGCGACACCATCGTCGACGAGCAGAAGAATCTCGACGGCTTTCTGGTCAGCATGATCGGTCTGGCCGACGTCGGTAACGATGTCATCGGCAGCAACCAACCGGCGCTGAGTAAGACTTTGAACCTGCTGGTACCGACTACCGATCTGCTCAACGAGTACTCGCCGGCGCTCAGGTGCGCGCTACAAGGCATGATCACGGTCAAAAACCAACCGCCGGCAATGGATCCGGGCATCGTCGTCCAGTTGGCGTTCACTCTCGGTGTGGAGCGCTACCGCTATCCGCAGAACCTACCCAAGGTCGCGGCCAAGGGTGGACCACACTGCATGGGGCTGCCCAACGTGGGCTTCGGCAATCGGGCGAAATACCTTGTCACCGACACCAATGCCAACCCCTGGCAGTACGGCAACCAGGGCATCCTGCTCAACTCCGACGGCCTCAAGCAGTTGCTGTTCGGTCCGCTGGATGGTCCGCCGCGCAACACCGCACAGATCGGACAACCGGGATGAAACGCGGCAGAAGCACATTGCTGAAGTTCGGCGCGTTCGCCGTCGTGATGGCGGTACTCACCGCGTTCCTGTTCATGACGTTCTCGGAGTACCGCGGTGGCAGTTACTCCACCTACTCGGCGGTATTCAAGGATGCCTCTCGACTGGAGTCCGGCGATTCCGTGCGTGTCGCCGGCGTTCGGGTCGGCACGGTCAAAAGTGTGTCGCTGCAACCGGACAAGTCGGTGTTGGTCGAGTTCGACACCGACCGCAACGTCGCATTGACCACCGGAACCAATGCCGCCGTGCGGTATCTCAACCTTGTGGGCGACCGTTACCTGGAATTGCTCGACACGCCAGACTCGACCCGACTGTTGGCAGTTGGTTCCCAGATCCCCGTGGACCGGACCCAGAGCGCTCTGGATCTGGATCTGCTGCTCGGAGGCCTGCGTCCGGTGATCCAGGGACTCAATCCACAGGACGTCAACGCGCTGACCTCTTCGCTGATTAACATCTTTCAGGGCCAGGGGGACACCCTGGATTCGCTGATGGGCAAGACCTCGTCGTTCTCCAACACTCTTGGTGACAACAACGAGATCATCCAGCAGCTCATCGACAACCTCAACGTCGTGGTCGGCACGCTGAACAAAGACGGCGACAAGTTCTCGGCCACCATCGATAGGTTGGAGAAGTTGGTGAGCGGTCTGTCCGAGGACCGTGATCCGATCGGAAAAGCGATCACGTCCATCGACAACGGCACCGCATCGATGGCCAGCCTGCTCACGCAGGCGCGCCCGCCGCTGGCCGGCACCGTCGATCAGCTCAATCGACTCGCACCACTGCTCGATGACAACAAAGCTGTCCTTGATCGAGGTCTGCATAAGGGCCCGGACAACTACCGCAAGATGGCGCGACTCGGGGCATACGGCAGCTGGATCATGTACTACGTATGCGGAATCAACTTGCGCGTCAGTGATCTTCAGGGTCGGACCGCAGTCTTCCCCTGGATCAAACAAGAAGGCGGGAGGTGCGCAGAGCCCTGATGCTTAAGTACCGCGAATCTAACCTGATCAAGGCCGGCTTCATCGGCACTGTGCTGATGGTGTTGGTGATCGCCGTCGGACTACAGCCCGAGCGTTTGACGCAGTGGGCCAGCTCCGTGCGTCACCAGGCGCTGTTCACCGAGGCCGGCGGCATTTCCGTCGGCAACGATGTGACCATCTCGGGAATCAAAGTCGGCTCGGTCACCGGTATCTCGTTGCAGAACGGTGACGCGCTCATCACCTTTACCACCGAGGGCAAGTACTCGCTGGGGTCACTGACCACCGCGCACATCCGCACCGGGTCCCTGCTGGGTGAGCGCGTGCTCACCTTGGAGTCCGATGGCAGTGGAACGCTCCGGTCAACCGACGTCATCCCGACCTCGCGGACTTCGTCGCCGTACTCGCTGACCGATGCGGTCAGCGAGTTGACCACCAATACCGCCGGTACCGACACCGCGTCGCTGAACCAGTCGCTGGACACCCTGTCGGCGACCATCGACCAGCTGGCGCCGAAGCTCGGGCCGACCTTCGACGGTCTGAGTCGGCTGTCCAAGTCGATCAACGGTCGAAACGAGAGTCTGTCCAGTCTGCTCAAGAGCGCTGCCGACATCACAGGTGTGCTCTCGCAACGCAGTCAGCAGCTGAACACCTTGATTCTCAACGCCAATGATCTGCTCGGCGTACTGAACGACCGACGCCAGGCGATTGTGGACCTGTTGGCCAACACCGCCGCGGTATCCCGGCAACTGACCGGATTGGTCGCCGACAACGAACAGGAATTGGCGCCGACGTTGGAACGGTTGAACCGCGTGACCGAGATCCTGGAGAAGAACCGCGACAACATCAACAAGATGCTTCCGGACATGAAGAAGTTCTGGCTGGCCCAGGCCGAAACTCTGGCCAACGGTCCGTACTACAACGCCTTCGTGCCCAACCTCTTGATCAGCCAGGCGGCGCTGCAGCCCTTCATGGACTATGCGTTCGGGTTCCGGCGCGGTGTCGATGCCGGACAACCGCCCGACAACGCAGGGCCGCGAGCGGAATTCCCGTTCCCGTACAACGGTATTCCCGGAGGTACGCGCTGATGAACCGTCGTCGTCTCGGTAAGTGGCTCGCGGTGGCGTTGGTGGCGCTGCTGGTGGTCGGGGCCGCAGTGTTGTTGCGGCAGAGGTTCTTCGGCCAGAACACCATCTCCGCGTTGTTCACCTCGGCCACCGGTATCTATCCAGGTGACGACGTCCGGGTGTCTGGGGTGAAGGTCGGCACCGTCAAGTCGATCGAGCCAGAGGGCACCCAGACCCGGCTGACGCTCGGGGTCGACCGGGGTGTGCAGATTCCGGCGGAGGCGCAGGCCATCATCGTCGCGCCGAACCTGGTCGCCGCTCGTTACGTGCAGCTCACGCCGCCCTATCGGTCGGAGGGGCCGGCCATGGCTGACGGCGCGGTCATCGGACTCGATGACACGGCGGTCCCGGTCGAGTGGGACGAGGTCAAACAGCAGCTAATGCGCCTGTCCACCGAACTGGGGCCGAAGAGCGGGGTGGATGGCACCTCGATGTCACGTTTCATCGACAGCGCTGCCAATGCCATGGATGGCAACGGGGTGAAGTTGCACGACACCATCTCTCAGCTGTCGGGGGTTGCACGGATCCTCGCCGAGGGCAGCGGCAACATCGTCGATGTCATCAAGAATCTGCAGGTCTTCGTCACTGCGCTTCGTGACAGCAACGTTCAGGTGGTCTCCTTCCAGGATCGACTGGCGACGCTGACCAGCGTTATCGACGGTAGCCGCTCAGATCTGGATGCAGCGTTGACCGAACTGTCGACCGCGGTTGTCGAGGTGCAGCGGTTCGTCGCGGGCAGCCGCGCCCAGACTTCTGAGCAGGTGCAGCGGTTGGCCAACGTGACGCAGATTCTGGTCGACAACAAGATCAACGTGGAGAACCTGCTGCATATAACGCCCAACGCATTGGTCAACGCGTACAACATTTACAACCCCGACACCGGTAGCCCGGTGGGCCAGTTCGTGTTGCACGGCTTCTCCAACCCGGTCCAGTTCATCTGCGGTGCCATCGGAGCGGTAGAGAACACGACCGCACCCGAGACCGCCAAACTGTGCGCGCAGTATCTCGGCCCCGCCCTGCGACTGCTGAGCTTCAACAACGTTCCGTTCCCGATTCAGCCGTACCTGGCACCGTCGGCCAACCCGGAAAACATTGTCTACTCGGAGCCGGGCCTGGCCCCCGGGGGCGGTGGCGGAAGCCCAGAGGCACCGGATATTCCGATTCCGCCGTCGCAGTCCGCCTATGTGCCCGGTCCGACCCCGCCGCCGCCGTTCACCGGCCGTCCCCCGGGCACACCGCCCCCGGGTGCCCAGCAGATGCTTCCGGGTGCGCCGCCGGTGGTCCAGCCCAATGTGCCGTCCTCGCTGCGGGACATGCTCAATCCGGCGGCTGTCGCGCCTGGGCCGCTGCCGGCCGAGGCTCCGTTGGCGCCGGCGGCCGGACCGGCCCCTGATGCCGGGCCTGCTCCGTCGGATACACCGCCGCTTCCGGCAGAAGGGATGCCACCGGCATGATCAGCGGAAAACGGTTGCGGTCGTCGCTGGCCGCGAGTTCATGCGTTGCACTGACGGTCAGCGGTTGCGCTTTCCAGGGCGTCAATTCGCTGCCGCTCCCCGGTGCGGTGGGCCGTGGGCCGGAGTCCAGCGTCTATCACGTCGAGATCGGGAATGTGGCGACGCTGGAACCGAATTCGCCCGTGATGATGAACGACGTCGTCGTGGGCAGCGTGCGCAGCATGTCGGTCCGAGACTGGCATGCAGACGTCGAATTCTCGGTGAAACCGGATGTGGTGGTACCGGCAAATGTGGTCGCGAGCATCGGACAGACCAGCCTGTTGGGTTCGATGCACTTGGCCATCAAACCGCCGGCCGGCAAGGCGGCGGCAGGCAGCCTGCCACCGGGGTCGACGATCCCCCTGAACAACGCCTCGACCTACCCCACCACCGAACAGACGCTGTCCTCGCTCGCTACCGTCGTGAACGGTGGCGGATTGGGCCAGGCAGGCGAGATCATCCACAATTTCAGTGCCGCTCTCAACGGCCGTGACACCGACTTCCGCAACCTGCTCACCCGGTTGGACACGTTCGTCGGAACGCTCGATACGCAGCGCGACAGCATCGTGAACTCGATTCAGTCGTTGAACCGGTTGGCGTCCACCTTCGCCGGTCAGCGTGACGTCATCACCCGTGCGCTGGAGAAGATCCCGCCGGCAATGGATGTCCTGATCCAGGAACGTCCCCGGTTGACCACCGCCCTGCAGAAACTCGGAACTTTCAGTGACACGGCCAACAAGCTGGCCAACGAGTCACAGGAGGATCTGGTGCGCAACCTGCGCAACCTGGAACCGGCGATCGCGGCGCTGGCCGATGTGGGACCGGAACTGCCCGCCGTTCTCGAGTTCGCCGCGCATTATCCGTTCCCCCAGGGCTTCATCGACCGGGATATCCGCGGTGACTACTTCAACCTGTTCGCCACTATCGACCTCACCATCCCGCGGTTGAAGCGCAGCTTCATGCTCGGCACGCGATGGGAGCAGGAGAACGCCGAACTGGTTCCCGCGCCGGGCGACCCGTCCTGGTTGAACTACACCTACGACCCGCTCAAGACGGGTGTGACCCCGCCACCGCCGGACGCGTTCCCGCCGGCACCGGCGTCGGCGCCTCTCGATACGGCTGCGGCAGGCCCGCCGCCGCCGTATGCAGGACCGGTGCTCCCGGTGGTCCCGCAGCAACCGCTCTCGGTGGCTGGCGGCGCACCGGCGCCCTCGGTGCCTGCGGACCAGCCGAGCTCGATTTTCGCCGGCCCGTATGCAGCTAAGTCAAATTCGCCGGGACCGGCTCCTGCAGCCCCACCAGCTCCGACGACAGGGGGTGGCGGATAAATGCTTACGCGTTTCATCCGAACTCAGTTGATTCTGTTCGCCATCGCGTCAGTGGTCGGTGTGGCAGTGATGTTGTTCGCCTACATGCAGGTTCCCACCCTGCTCGGCATCGGCCGCATCACGGTGAAGATGGAGCTGCCCTCGACCGGTGGTCTGTACCAGTTCGGCAACGTGACCTACCGCGGTTCGCAGATCGGCAAAGTCACCGCAGTGGAGTTGACCGAGAATGGCGCCGAGGCGACGTTGTCGCTGGATCGCTCCCCGAAAGTCCCGGCCGACCTGCACGCTGCCGTCCGCAGCATGTCGGCGGTGGGGGAGCAGTATGTGGATCTGTTGCCCCGCACTGCTTCTGGTCCGTATCTGGAGGACGGTTCGGTGATCCGCAGGGACGACACCGAGGTGCCTCAGCAGGTCGGTCCGATGCTGGATCAGCTCAGTGCCCTGGTGGATACCATTCCGAAAGATTCGCTTAGCAAGCTGCTCGACGAGTCGTACAACGCGTTCAACGGCACGGGCTACGACTTCGGTTCGCTGCTCGATTCGGCGTCGACCATCACCAACGATGCGAACAAGGTTTCCGACCAGACCCGCCAGCTGATCGACGATTCCGGTCCGTTCCTGGATGCCCAGGCACAGACCAGTGATTCGATCCGTACCTGGGCCGCCAGTCTGGCCGGCATCACCGGCCAGATGGTCAACGACGACCCGCAGTTCCGGTCGGTCCTGCAGAACGGCCCCGGCTTCGCGCAGGAGACCTCTCGTCTGCTGGATCAGATCAAGCCCACCCTGCCGGTGCTGCTGGCCAACATGACCACCCTCGGCCAGGTGCTGGTGACTTACCACGCATCGGTCGAGCAAGTGCTAGTTCTCTTCCCGCCCTATGTGGCTCAGACACAGACCTATCTGCCGGGCAACAGCCCGGCGGGTATGCCCGACGGCGAATTCTCCTTGGGCTTAGGCGATCCGAACTCATGCACCGTCGGATTCCTGCCACCGTCGGCGTGGCGGGCGCCGACCGATGAGTCTGTCATCGACACTCCGGACAACATCTATTGCAAACTGCCGCAGGATTCTCCGATCGCGGTGCGTGGTGCTCGTAACTATCCATGCATGGAGCATCCGGGTAAGCGCGCCCCCACCGTGGAACTGTGCAACGACCCCAAGGGTTTCCAACCCCTGGCGCAGCGTCAGCACACCCTCGGCCCCTACCCCTTTGATCCGAACTTGGTCTCGCAGGGAATTCCACCGGACTCACGAGTGGAAGTGGACGACAACACCTTTGGGCCGATTGACGGGACAGCGCTCCCGCCGGGTGTGGCGGTGCGACCCAATGCGCCGCTCCCGCAACCGCAACAGCCCCCGAGTTTCCCGGCGATGGGCCCGGGTGCGCTGCCCCCCGGCCCGGTGACGTTCCCCGAACCTCCGGTCCCGGGCCAAGCCCCGGCACCAGCTCCGGACCTGAATGTCGTTCCAGTGCCTCCCGCAGATCTCCCGCAGGAAGTGCCAGTACCCCACGGCCCGCCTGCCGGGTCGCCGATGGACCCAGGCGCTGCGCCCGCCGCATATTCCGGTGGCGAATCCACCGGCCCTTCGTTGGCCATCAGCAAGTACAACCCCCGCACCGGTGAGTACCAAGGCCAGGACGGCAAGCTCTACAAGCAGACTGGCCTGGCCGCCAAGGCTGATACCTGGCAGGACATGCTGCCGATCTGACCGGCCTCGACGAGAACCGGCCACAGGCATTGCCTGTGGCCGGTTCTGGTGTCGTTTTGCGTTCTGGCGGAGTGAGTTCCGCTAGATCTGCTTCATGTAGAACGGTGCGCGGATGGCCGGCCACTGATTGCGGCCACAAGATCCGCTCGGACCGGTGGTCTGCTGCTCACCGGTGTACTCGTCGGAAGCGCTGTCGTAATGGCCGTCGAAACCCACCGGATAGATCTTGTATATCTGGAGACCCGCGATGGGAGTGCCGTCGGCGCAGAACCGCCACTCTGGCAACGCCCGCTTGACGTAATAGAGACCGTTTGTGGTGTAGATCGGCGCGGACCAACCTTGGTCGCTGTTCACCGTTCCGGCGCAGTCGGTAGGCGAGGTGCACTGGGTGGTTATGGTCCACGTAGCACGTTCCGAGGGTTGGTCCTCGTAGCGTTCGTTGACTTTCGCCCAATCACCGTTGACCGATGTGGCGAAGGTTCCGTTGATGCCCCAGTCCGCCTGGGCCTCAGCCGGTGCTGCGCCGAAGCCGACCATCGTCGCCGAGGCGACTACCGCCGCGGCCGCAATCCTCTTGGTTGCCGGCATGCAACAACTCCTCTGGTGGGGTAGTGCGATTCTCAGAATAGGAGAATATCAGTCGCGAGCGAGTCGCCCCGTCGGATTTGGTGGACGTCGACGGTGACCCGATTCCGCCTGCGACTCAGTGTGTTCTGAATGAAGTAATATTCTCCGAGTTCGAGAATTTAGTTTTCAAGTGTGGGAAAGTGACATGGTGCGTGTGATGGTAGCGGCGACGGCTGCTTCGACTATTGTCGCCGGAATGTTGGCTGCCCCGCAGGCGAATGCGGGACCTCAAGCCTGTAATGACGCGTTTTGCGTGCCGGGTATCAGGCCGAACGTGGTGCTGGGCGCACCCTGCGACAACACCACCTACTTTGCATTCGGAGTTGCGGTCGCCGGACCCTCGATCCGGCCTGGCCGGCTGGTGTTCTGCGGCTCGCCACGGCGGTATGAGCCACGCTGGTTCCGGTCTCCGCCGATGGCGGGTATCCGAGATGAGAACAGTCCCTGCCCGACCGAGCTGAACATGGTTGCTCAGGCTCCGGACGGTCTGTTCCTCACCTGCGTTCCGATGAGCGGCGACGTGCTGTGGCGCCGTGGGGATACTTGATTTCTTCCATAACTACGCAAAACGCCTGAGCCGTGGGGCGGGCTCAGGCGTTTTGGTGTTCGGTCTGGGCTCACCAGTTGCGTAACGAGCACAGAGCGCCCTTGTTGCCGCTGTTGGTGCTGACGACCGTGCCGTCGACCTCAAGCGTGCAGTGGAAGGTCGGAGGGGCGATGTTCGGTGCGTCGCCGCTCTGCACAGTGACCATCGCCCACGAATTCGGATCGGCCAGAGTGGTGTCGTGTACCCACGGCTGGTTCGGCCCGACGTCCGCATCGGCGCGGGGGCTGAACTCGTAAGGGTTGTGGCTGTAGTCGGACCAGCTGGGTGGGTCGACGTCGCGGTAGTAGATGGTGGTCCAGAATGGAGCGTCTGCCGTCACGGTGTAACGGACGTGGTGCAAGATCGGGTCGTCAGCTACAGCCGGGGCTGCGGTCGCCAACCCCCCGCCGAGCAACGTCAGCGCGGTGGCGGCTGTGGCGAGGGCTGATTCAGGCCGCATCGGTCACATCCTCGTGAGCGTGAACGGGTAGGTGAAGGAACCGCCGGGAGCGTTGTCGCATCCGACGTCGAAGGTCGAAACCATCTCCCCGGCCAAGGTGTTGGCGTCCCAGCTGTAGACGTCGTGGGTCGGGATGGTGGGACCGTAATAGATGTCGCCACAGCGCAGTCCGAAGGGATCATCGACGGTAAACGTGTAGCGACCGTCGACCAGGTTGGCGTCACCCGTGGGCTGCGCGGCCTTGGCGACCGGCCGGGGGATGAGCCCGACGTTGAGACAGTCGTGCCGTTTCGAGTTGTTCTCGCCACGACACGGGGCAAGGGCCGCCATCACCCAAGTGTGAAAATCCCGGCGGTCGGGGATGTGTAATTCATAGTTGCCGAACGGCATCGACGCCGATGCCGGCGGGGCCACCGTGATCGTCGCCGATGCCAGGACGACACCCATGACAGTGCTTAGCAAGCCGGATTTCACCGCGTCCCTCCAGGATTCAGCTGTTCGGCTGACTATAGAACTGATCGCGTCCTGTTCGAGCCAGAATCGGAATCTCGCACTCAACTATGAGAGCAAGATTCTCTCGCGCAGAGAATAGCATCCTCGGCCGCTCGGGCCGAGGATGCTATTCGTCGTGCGAGATGGCTCAGCGCGTCGGCTTGAACGTGATGTGCAGGTCGGTCAGGCCACGCAGGATGAACGTCGGCTCGTAGGTGTAGCGACGGTCGTCGGCCGGGCCGTGGAATTCTTCGTCGATGGCGATGTCGGCCATCCGGTCCAAGATCCGCTCGAGCGACACCCGGCCCTCGACGCGGGCCAGCGGGCCGCCCGGGCAGCTGTGCACGCCACGGCCGAACGCGATGTGCTCACGCACGTTCTTGCGATCCAGGCTGAAGGTGTGCGGGTCCTCGAATCGCTCTGGGTCGCGGTTCACCGCACCCGGGCAGACCATCATGGTGGTGCCGGCGGGGACGTCGATGTCACCGAGCTTGGTGTTCTTCTTGGCCAGCCGGAACTGGCTCTTGACCGGGGCGTCCATCCGCAATGCCTCTTCGACGAAGACCGGGATGCGGCTGCGGTCGTCGCGCAGGGCCTGCTGGATGTCCGGGCGGTCGCCGAGCACCCGCAGTGACGCCGAGAGCAGCTTGGTGGTGGTCTCCTGGCCGGCGGCGAACAAGAAGGTGGCCGACCGCACCACCTCGATGACCGGTGGGACGGAACCGTCCGGATAGTTCGCGGTGGCCAGTGCCGTCAGCACGTCGTCGCGGGGCTCTTTGCGCCGGTCTTCGAGGTACCGGATGAACTTCTCGTCAAGCCATTCCAGGGGGTTCTCGCTGACCAGGTCGGTGTGGTCCAGCGAGCCGACATTGGCACCCGGCCGCGGTGCGCCCAGCACCGTGCGGAATTCCTCGTGGTCTTCCTCCGGCACGCCGAGCATGTCGGCGATCACCAGCAGCGAGAAGGGCTTCGCGTAGGCGCTGAGGAACTCGCACTTGCCGTCGGCGATGAAATCATCGAGGCACTGGTCGGCCAGCCGCCACATGAAGTCCTCGTTCTCCTTCAACCGCTTCGGCGTGAGCAGGCGGTTGAGCAGGGAACGGGCATCCGTGTGCTCGGGCGGGTCCATCGTGACCATGTGCTCGAACATCGGCATCTGTGACCGGTGCGCGGCAATCTGATCGGTGATGTCGTCGCCCTCCGGGGTGAAGGGCAGCGGCGGGAACGGGCCGGCCACCGCGATGCAGGACGAGTAGGTGTCGGTGTCCTTGAGGACCGTGGTGGCCTCCTCGAACCCGGTGATCGCCATGACGCCGTAGTTCGGCTCCGTCACCACCGGACACTTGCTGCGCAGGTGGTCGAAGTACGGGTGCGGATCTGGCACCAGCGACTGGTCGGTGAAATAGTCGACGGTGTCGTAATCGGTTGTGCCGGTGTCGGTCATCGTGTGCACTGCCTTCCGAAATCGAGATGCGCTGCGGTGGTTTCGCGACGGGCTGCACCGCGCGAAGAATTTTCGAAAATTGCTGAGCACCTGCTTAGCATGACGCTAGAGTCGGGGTCAAGATCACCTGGCGGAGCGGCGGTTACGATCGCTCCGACGTCGTCGGGGAAAGTCCGTGAGGAGGACCGGGTATGGCATCGGCGCGAAGAATCGGGGCGCCGGACGCGAAGAATCGGATCGTATTGCTCGACGCCGCCGAACAGCTGATGGTCGAAGAGGGATACGTTGCGGTGACGTCCCGCCGGGTGGCCGAGCGGGCCGGTCTCAAACCCCAGTTGGTGCACTACTACTTCCGCACGATGGACGATCTGTTTCTCGCGGTCTTCGTCCGGCGTGCCGAGGAGGGTTTGGCGATCCAGGCTCGGGCCCTGAAGTCGCCGCAGCCGCTCTGGGCGTTGTGGCGTCTGGGTATCGACCCCAGTGCGACGCGCCTGACCATGGAGATCATGGGAATGGCCAACCATCGCAAGGCATTGCGGTCCGAGATCGCGCGCTACTCCGAGATGTTCCGTGACGAGCAGACGAAGGCGATGACGGCGGCCCTGGGCAGTTACGGCATCGACGCCTCGGAGGTACCGCCGGTCGTCTGGACGTTCATGGCGGCCAGCGTGTCGCGGGTGATGGTGATGGAACAGGCGCTGGGCATGTCCGCGGGGCACACCGAGGTGCTGCAGTTCTGTGAGGACTGGCTGCGCCGTCTGGAAGGCGAGCCCCAGCCGCTGGAACTGCCGGCCTGAGCGCACTTCCCCCGCGGGCCGCCGATGGCCCAACTGTGCCCACACGGACGGTCCCCGAGGTGGAAGCAGCATTTCCAGATCGTAGAGCCGTATTTTCAACGTCGTACCCGCGTGGCTCGTCGCCGTCCTGACCGGCTCGGCAGACACAAGCGGGGCGAGTCGCCGTACGCACGGTCGAGGTGAGTTCGATCGGAACCGGACAAACGGGTGCCACCTGTCGCCTGCAGGTAACCTACGATTCGGGTAGCACGGAGTTGCCCGCGGGTTGTCGCTCAAACTGCCCTTGCAGGATTCCGAGGTGCGTCAACGAGCGCCGATCAGCTGTTCCTGGTCGAATCGAGAAAGTCCACAATGGGTGGGGCTGCCAGGTGCCACGGTTCGAACAGCGTGAATTCCGTGCTGCCCGAGGCCAGCATCTTCTCAACGCCGCGTTCCCATGCATCCTCGGGCCACGGGGGCTCCCGAGTTGGGTCATTTGCCTTAGTGCCTTGATTTCTCGGATGCCAGCGCGTCGAGAATGGTTTTGACCTCGACGTT
>NZ_LZJD01000014.1:0-11679 GCF_001666875.1 Mycobacterium sp. E802 | reverse complement strand
CCGGTCGGCCCGTGGCCGCGTTGCTGACCCAGGAAGCCAGGCCCGAGCAGTCGGTGCCCGCCGGGGAGTCTCCACCGGAGATGTACGGCGTGCCCGATACCTGCTGGACCAGCGCCATAAGCGTGGCGATAGCAAACATGGCGCCGGACGCTAGCAGAGCCGTTTTCGACCGGGCAAAATATGTGACTCCGGTTACAACCGGTTGCGGTTATGGAGTGCTTCACGCATCGACGGATTGAGTGTGGCTGTCCGCGCATGCAATTCGGTTGCCAAGGTGCAGTGCCTCTACGCCGGTTGGCATGCGATCTGGTAATCGTCCAATAGTGCTGTGGCACTGGATGTATGCGTCTATGTTGCGAGCGGTCACCAGCTGTCACGCGCCGACGTTGTTTATGAATATCGTTGGTATTACGTCTTTTTCATTGCAGGACCGGATACCTGCACTTTTTGCCCCGCGCCCCGGTCCCAGGCCGGGCGTGGTGCGGTGGTCTCGCTGCGCGCCCAGGCTGGACGCGATGGTTTCGGCAACGTACGGACCGCCTTGGGCGGTGGCTGGATCGTGGCAGTGGTATCCCGGCGATCGGGCTTATGGCGTGCGCCGGGCGCCGTCTGACTCGTTGACAGGCAGCCGACGGGCTGCATAATTACGAGGGGCAGCCACCGGGCTGCGTGTCAGGCGATGGAGCGATCATGGACACGGTATTCAAGGCGTTGGCAGACCCGAGTCGGCGGTTGCTTCTCGACAGCCTCAATGGCCGCGACGGCCAGAGCCTGCGCGAGTTGCGCAGTGGTTTGGCGATGGCCCGCCAGTCGGTCAGCAAGCATCTGGCGGTCCTGGAGGCGGCGCATCTCGTCACCACGGTGCGCCAGGGCCGAGAGAAGCTGCACTACCTCAACGCCGAACCGATCAACGCCATCGCGGAACGCTGGATCGACCGCTACGACACCGCCAGGGAGCAGACCGCCATGGATCTCCAGGTGGTGTTGGAAAGCGCTGTCGCGTCGGCCGGCTTCGAATACACCACCTACATCCGCACTACTCCCGAACGGCTGTGGCAGGCGATCACCAGTCCGGCCCACTCCCGCGGCTACCTGGGGTATGCCATGGAATCCGAGTGGCAGCGCGGCTCGTCGTACATCTGGGTCGAAGGGGGACATCGCATCGACGATCCCGAGCAGGTGATCGTGGAATCGGATCCTTACCAGCGGGTGGCGTTCACCTACCCTGCGTTCACGCCCGAGCTGGACCAAAATGCCTCACAGCTGAGCGAGGAAAACATTGCCCTGGCCGCCGTCGAGCGCCGGTCGCAGGTGTCCTTCGACATCGAAACCGTCGCCGATCAGGTGAAGCTCACCCTGATCCACGACGGTTTCGATCCGAACAGCATTGTCCGAGAGGTGATTTCGCAGAGTTGGCCGTTCAAGCTGGCCAACCTCAAGTCAGGTCTGGAGCAGGCTGACTAGACCAGAGAGTCCTGCGGATCGCGCTGCACGGGGGTCGGCCACGGGGCCGGAATGGGACGTTGCCGCACCTGTTGCGGCCACCAGAACCACTTGCCCAACAGAGCCGCGATGGACGGGGTCATGAATGAGCGGATCACCAGGGTGTCGAACAGCAGACCCAGGCCGATCGTGGTGCCCACCTGGCCGATCACCGCCAGCTCGCTGACCGCCATCGACATCATGGTGAACGCGAACACCAGGCCGGCCGAGGTGACCACCGACCCGGTGCCGCCCATGGCGCGGATGATGCCGGTGTTCAGACCCGCGTGTATCTCCTCCTTGAACCGGGAGACCAGCAGCAGGTTGTAGTCCGCACCGACGGCCAACAACACGATGACCGCCATTGCGATCACCATCCAGTGCAGTTCCAGCCCGATCAGGTGCTGCCAGATCAGCACCGACAATCCGAACGACGCGCCGAGTGACAGCACGACGGTGCCGACGATGACAGCGGCCGCCACCACGCTGCGGGTGAGGATCAGCATGATGATGAAAATCAGGCAGAGAGCGGCGATTCCGGCGATCAGCAGGTCGTAGTTGGCGCCTTCCTGCATGTCCTTGAAGGTGGCCGCGGTGCCGCCGAGGTAGATCTTGGAACCTTCCAGAGGCGTGCCCTTGATGGCTTCCTTGGCGGCGTTCTTGATCGCGTCGATGTGGGAGATGCCCTCGGGGCTCATCGGATCGCCTTCATGGCTGATGATGAACCGTACCGCGTGCCCGTCCGGGGACAGGAACATCTTCATGCCGCGCTTGAAGTCCGGGTTCTCGAAGGTCTCCGGCGGAAGATAGAACGAGTCGTCGTTCTTGGAAGCGTCGAACGCCTGGCCCATGGCCGTCTGGTTCTCCATCATCGCTTCCATCTGATCCTGCAGACCGCCCATGGTGGCCTGCATGGTCAGCATCATGTTCTTCATGTTCTTCATGGTCGTGATCATCGGCGGCATGATCGTGAGCATCTGTGGCATGAGCTCGTCGAGGCGATCCATGTCCGGCATCATTTTCTGAATGTCGTCGGTCATGGTGTCGATGCCGTCGAGGGTGTCGAAGATCGACCGGATCGACCAGCACATCGGGATGTCGAAGCAGTGCGGTTCCCAGTACAGGTAGTTGCGGATCGGTCGGAAGAAGTCGTCGAAATCCGCGATGTGGTCCCGCATCTCGGCCACGTCGGCGACCATCGTGTGCATCTTGCCGACCATGCTGTGGGTGGTGTCGGACATCTCCCCGACGAGCACCAGCATCTGCTCCATGGTGTCGACCGTGGTCTGCATCTGATCGGCCATGACCAACATGTCTTTCATGCGGTCCTGCATGTACTTCATGTTCATCATCTGCGTGGTGCCCTGCATGCTGATCTGGAACGGGATCGAGGTGTGCTCGATCGGCGTTCCCTGCGGGCGGGTGATGGCCTGGACCCGAGATATGCCGGGCACCTGGAAGATCCGCTTGGCGATCCGGTCGACGACCAGGAAGTCCGCCGGGTTACGCAGGTCGTGATCGCTCTCGATGAGCAGCAGTTCGGGGTTCATCCGGGCCTGGGAGAAGTGCCGGTCGGATGCGGCGTAGCCGGTGTTGGCCGGTAGATCGGACGGGAGGTATTTCCGGTCGTTGTAATTGGTCTGGTACCCGGGCAGCGTCAACAGGCCGACCAGCGACAGCGCGATGGTGGCGATCAGGATCGGCGCCGGCCAACGCACCACGGCCGCACCGATTTTGCGCCAGCCGCGGACCCGCATGGCCCGTTTGGGCTCCAGCGTCCTGCCGAACCGGCTGGCCACCGTGATGATGGCGGGTCCCAGGGTCAGTGCGGCGATCACCGCGGTGACCATGCCGATGGCCAGCGGGATGCCCAGGGACTGGAAGTACGGCAGCCGGGTGAAGTGCAGGCACAGCGTGGCGCCGGCGATGGTCAGGCCCGAGCCCAGCACCACATGCGCGGTGCCGTGAAACATCGTGTAGTAGGCCTGTTCTCGGTCTTCGCCGACACTGCGGGCCTCTTGATATCGCCCGATCAGGAAGATCGCGTAGTCGGTCGAGGCGGCGATGGCCAGCGTCACCAACAGGTTGGTGGCGAACGTGGAGAGCCCGATGATGTTGTAGTACCCCAGGAACGCGATCACGCCGCGTGCCGCCGAGAGTGACAACACCACCATCACCAGGGTGAGGATCACCGTGACGATGGACCGGTAGACCAACAACAGCATGATGATGATGACCGTGAAGGTCAGCGCCTCGATGATGCGCACGCTGCGGTCACCGGCGATGTGTTGGTCGGCGGCCAACGCCGCAGGGCCCGTCACGTACGCCTTGACGCCGGGCGGTGGCGTGACGCTCTCGACGATCTGCTGGACCGCCTCGACGGATTCGTTGGCCAGCGCCTCACCCTGGTTACCGGCGGTGTAGACCTGCACGTAAGAGGCCTTGCCGTCGGCGCTCTGCGCGCCCGAGGCGGTCAGCGGGTCGCCCCAGAAATCCTGGACATGCTCGACGTGCTTCTCGTCGGCCTCGAGCTTGTCGACGATCTCGTCGTAGTAATCGTGGGCCTTGATGTCCAACGGCTGCTCGCCCTCGAGGACGACCATCACCGAGCTGTTGGACTTGAACTCCTGGAACACCTCGCCGACGCGCTTCATCGCGATCATCGACGGCGCCTCGTCGGGGCTCATCGACACCGAACGCATCTTCCCGACCTCTTCGAGCTGCGGGACGATCACGTTGAGGACGGCGATCAGCGCGACCCAGCCGATGATCAGCGGCACCGACAGGCGCCGGATCCACTTGGCGATGCCACTGTGCCGAGCGGGCTGCGGCCCGGTGACCGGGAACGAGTCCGTCGGGGCGTCGTAATTGCTCATGCAGATTTCACCAAGCAGAAGGTCTGGGCATTCACGCCATTGGAAGTTCTCTCGTCTTTGACTTCGTCATCGACGGTGATGCGGCAGCTGATGGTGTCGCCGTTGCCCTGGGCGACGATGTTCGGGAACACCGACGGGGCGGTGGACTCCAACCGCAGCGTCCAGGGCAGGGTGACCCCGTCGATGCGCTGGGGCTGGGCGTCGAGGTCGAGATAGTTCACGTCGGCGTAGGCGCCGGGCTCGCCGTAGA
The DNA here is from genome assembly GCF_001666875.1 of Mycobacterium sp. E802. Lineage (NCBI taxonomy): Bacteria > Bacillati > Actinomycetota > Actinomycetes > Mycobacteriales > Mycobacteriaceae > Mycobacterium > Mycobacterium sp. E802. The sequence continues at coordinate 7,071 of NZ_LZJD01000014.1, read as the reverse complement.
TCTCATAGACCACGACCTTGGGGTCGAACGGCTTGGTGTCATCGACCTTGGCGCTGGAGATGCCCGAACCGTCGCCGGCACCGAAGAACGTGCGCACCCGCATCACCGTGAAGCCACCCACCACGACCACCGCGGCGATGATCAACGGAATCCAGAACTTCTTGGCCAGGCTGGTCAGCGAAAACTGTTTCCGCCGAGGGCTTTTCGTCGCGTTGGTCATCGTGAAATGGCACCGGTCCGTCGGTTGTGGGCGAGGTGGGCAACGAGCAGGCCGGACGCAGTCGACACATCGAGGCCATGGCAGCCCAAGGGGGAGTGCCCGTATGCCATGTTCACCTCGAAACGTCTCGCCGTCTAGCCGAATGGCTAACTAAAACTTAGCGAGATATTAGCTTATTTAAATGAGTCACAAAACGGTGACACCGCCGTGGCGCACCCGTCGCCGCGCATGGTCGGCACCGAGCGACCGACTTTGCCACATGGCACGCGCGACGAGGTCATCCAGTCACGACGCATTGCCCGCGGCGGCCCTGATCGGCGGCCTCGACACCGATTGTGATGGAGCTAACGGAATGAGGAAGGGCTCCACCGCCGGGTTACCGGCGACGAAGCCCCTTCCGAGTCGAACCTGTGAACTAGTGCCAGTCCCAGACGGACATGTCGTCGGGCGGGTAGTTCATGCAGATGTCGGTGGTGTTGGCCGCGACACCCTTGTTGTTGAAGAACAACTTGGCCCAGTTCGGCCAGCGCCACGCCATGTTCTCGAAGAAGGCATTGGTGGCGGTGTTCTCGGAGTACTGCCGGCGGCCGGCGTAATCCATGGAGAAGAACCAGTGGATCCGATCCCGGGCGCCCTGCTGATCAGCGGCAGGCTTGTTGTTGTAGTCGATCATGTACCGCTCGTAGTACACCGGCTCGACGTCGCGGGCCGCGGCCATGATCTGCTCCGCCGTGCACGGGGTGCGCAGGATGCGGTTGGGAATCGGGTAATCGTCGGTGGCATCGGCCGAGGCAATGCCCGCGCCGGTCGCCAGGCTACCGACGACGGCGCATGCGGCCACGCCGGTGCGGAAGAGGTTTTTGACACTCTTGTGGTTCAACATGTCGCTCCAAAAATCTGGGATCGGCCTCGGGAATCAGACTACGACGGCTTGGCGGCCTGTTCGTAGATAAAGCGCTGATCGGGGCAGTAGTAGTTGATGGCGGTGCCGAGGAACTGCCACGCCTGGGCCGGTGAACTGTCGCGCGCCAACTGATCGCCCACGAACTTGACCGAGTCCTGCGCATTGTGGTCGACGCCGTTGTGCAGCCGCTTGCACATGATCTTGGCGATCCAGGCGTTGTAGTCACGCTGGCCGTAGATGCCGAACGTGTGCAGTTCGTTGGCGAAATCGGTGTCGGGATCGGCATGTGCGGGAGCGGCGAAGGCGATAGCCGCCGCGGCACCAAGTGCTGCCAGGCCTGCAAGCTTCATGCGGTGAATCTTAGCCCATCTAAGCCTGATCTTTGCGTGCAGTTCGTCATCTGATTGCCCACACAAGGGGAACATTCTGCTCGGCGCTGGTCAGCGAACCGTGGTGGCCGATCAACGCCGACTCCAGCGGTTCGGCGTTTCGTCGCAGCAGCGCGGCGCGGCCACGGGCGGCGGCCACGACATCGCCGATGCGCGCCCGGACGTCGTCACGAACTCGAGGACCGAACCAGCCCGCGGCGATGGCTTCCTCCCGCGCCATCACCCACGCGGAATCGGACAGCGTCGAGCGCCAGGCCGCCAGCACGTCGTCGGCCGCGCCGGGGGAGGCGTACACGTGACGGGCGCGGGCCTCGCCACCTACCGCGGCTACCCCGGTGCGCAGCGGTTCTGACTCGTCGACGTCGACCACGGCGGCTTCGTCGACGGCGACCATCCCGTGATCGGCCACCACGGCGAGCAGACACTCCGAGGGCAGCGCCTCCAGCACCGACCCCACCAGGCGGTCCACCTGTCGCAGCTGCATGCGCCACGGTTCCGACCCGGGTCCGTAGAGGTGGCCCATCTGATCGAGCTCGGCGTGGTATCCGTAGCAGAATCCGCCACCGGCCACGGCCGCCGTGACGCGGGCGGTGAGATCGCCGAGAGCGTGCACCCCGACATACCGTCCGCCGCGCAACACCGCCCGGGTCAGGCCCGAACCGGCGTGCACCGCCCCCGAGACGACCGACACGGCCAAACCCGCGGCCTCGGCGCGTTCGAACGTGGTGGGCAGGGGTTGAACTCGTTCGGGCACCACGCGGTCGCGCAGGTCCGGTCCCCATGGCTGTGGCCGCCAGCGCAGCGCGTTGATCACGTCGACGTCCGGGCCGGCCTGGGGCACCCGGAAGGTGTAGCCGACGAAGCCGTGCTCACCGGTCCGGCAACCGGTGCCGATCGCGGCCAGACCGGCCGCGGTCGTGGAGGGGAACCCGACGCTCAGCGTCTGGTGGCTCGTCGAGGCGGCCATGGCGGTCAGAACGGGCGCGTCGGCGGCGTGGGCGGCCAGCAACTCGGCACCCAGGCCGTCGATCAACAGCACGCATGCTCCGCGTATCGGACCGGGCCAGGTGATCCGCGCATCGAAGCCGGCCACACCCATCGCGGCGAGCACTGAGGGGACGACATCGGCCAGATGTAGTGCGGCGGGGTCGGGATGTGGGGCTTCCACCCGGTGAGCGTGTCACAGATCGCCGCGTCGCAAGTGGGCCCGGCCACTTCGTCGCACCCGGTACCCTCGGTTTCCATGAAGTCGATGAAAGCCGCGATCCTTGCTGCCGCTCTGGTGGTGGGCGCAGGTGGGGCGTTCAGCGGCGTCGCCAGTGCCGATCCGGAGACACCCGCACCCGCTCCGGCCCCCGGGCCCACGCCCACCGGCCCAGCCCCGGGTCCGGCTCCGGGCCCGGCCGTGGCGGCTCCGGCCGCTCCGGCCCCAGTTGACCCGGCAGCCCCCGCTGCGGCGGCACCTGGTGGTTCCGCGACGAGCATCGACCATGACGGCCTCTTCATCGTCGGTACCGACATCCAGCCGGGCAACTACGCCTCGGCCGGCCCCGTCGAGGGCGGTACCTGCTACTGGAAGCGGATGGCGGATCTGCACGGCGGGGACATCATCGACAACGCCTTCAGCAAGAAGCCGCAGGTGATCACGATCGACCCCACCGACAAGGCCTTCAAGACGAGCGGTTGCCAACCGTGGCAGCTCACTGACGCCGCCCCCGATACGCCGCCCACCGGCGACATCCCGGCATTGATCGCGCAGGCCAAGCTCCGCGCCTGGCTCAACACCCTCAACAACAACGCCCGCAATTACGACGGGTCACAGGTGCCCATGCCCTGACCGCGGGTGTCGCTCTGCGCCCTCCCGCGATCGGCTGACACGCCCGGCCTGCGCAGGCCTCGACGTCGGCGGTGATGTTCGCCGCTTCGGCAATTGCTTTGCTGCGCAAGACCGTCCGGGACGTCGTCAGGTCGCTCGCGGCGGCTGTGCAGGATGTGCACAGCACATCGCACCCGCGCACGCTGCTAGTCTGCGAACGCTGCCGGTTGCGGTGACGACGTGACGAATCAGCTTGAGTGGATACGGAAAAGGTGTTGTGCGCGGCGCTGAAATCAAGGCCCTGACGGGACTGCGCATCGTCGCCGCGGTGTGGGTGGTGTTGTTCCACTTCCGCCCCCTGCTCTACCAGGTCGCCCCCGATGTCACGGAGGCCCTTGCTCCGGTGCTCGACTGTGGCGCCCAGGGCGTGGACCTGTTCTTCATCCTCAGCGGATTCGTGTTGACCTGGAACTACATCGACCGGATGGGGCCGAGCTGGGACACCAGGGCCACATTGCATTTCCTGTGGCTCCGGTTGTCGCGGGTGTGGCCGGTGTACCTCGTGACGCTGCACCTGGCGGCGCTGTGGCTGATCTTCACCCTCAACGTCGGGCACATCCCGCCCGAAGACACCAGCGGCTACAACGCCGTGAGCTATGTACGTCAGCTGTTCCTGGTCCAACTGTGGTTCCAGCCGTACTTCGACGGCAGCAGCTGGGACGGGCCGGCGTGGTCGATCAGTGCCGAGTGGTTGGCCTACCTGCTGTTCGGAGCGCTGATCCTGGTGGTTTTCCGGATCGCACGCGCCACCCGGGCCAGGAGCCTGGTCCTGCTGGCCATCGCCGCCTCGGTGCCCCCGGTGGTGCTGTTGATGGCCACCGGCCACTTCTACACCCCGTGGAGCTGGTTGCCGCGAATCGTCATGCAGTTCACCGCGGGTGCCCTGGCGTGTGCGGCGGTCCGCAAGCTGCATCTGACCGATCGCACCCGCCGGCGCGCGGGTTACCTGTCGATCGTGTTGGGCGGCGTCACCGTGGGTGGGCTGTACTTCTTCGACGCGCACCCGATGAACACCATCGGTGATGCCGGTGGGATCGTCGACATCCTGTTCGTCCCGCAGGTGGTGGCGCTGGCGGTCGGTGTCGGCAGCCTGCCGGCGCTGCTGTCGACCCGGTTTCTGGTCTACGGCGGTCAGATCTCGTTCGGCCTCTACATGGTTCACGAGTTGGTCCATACCGCGTGGATCTGGACCACCAGGCAGTTCGAGCTGACGCTGACGCCGACGCTCTCGGGGAAAGCCACGGTGCTCGCGCTGTTGGCCATCTCACTGGTCGGGGCGATCGTGCTCTATCACGTCGTGGAGGAGCCGGCCCGACGGTGGATGCGCCGAATGGTCGACATCAGGCCCGTCGACTCGGGCAGCACGAAACTGCACCGGGTCGACACCGAACCCGAGGGCTCCACCGAGGTCCCGGCCCGCGCGGGCTGAGTGTTGTAACTATCCAAACCCAGTGCGCGACAGGTTGTTATGCCCTTGTTATCGGTGTGTCACCGGCCGCCTATCTACCGCCCGGGTTCACCCCATAGGCTGTTCGTCGAATCGCGGCACGGGATGAATGCGTCTCGCCGGCAGTGGAGGTTGCAGTGAGTCGTCTGACCACTTTCATCGTCTCACTCGGCCTTCTGGTCGGGCTGTTCGCGCAGGTTTCGCCGCAGCGCTACGTCACCTCCGGATTGGATCCGCAGATCAGCCACATAGCGGTCATCGGTGACTCGTACACCACGGGCATGCCCGCCGAGGGCGGTATGGGACCGAAGAACTGGGCGCCGTTGGCCTGGCAGAAATTGGCGCAACGCGGCGTGCAGGTCGATGCAGACGTGGTGGCCGAAGGCGGTGCCGGTTACGTCGCGCGCGGCAACCGCGGCAGCATCTTCGCCGACCTGGTGCCCCGGGCCGTGCGCCCCGACGACGCGTTGATCGTCTTCTTCGGGTCCCGCAACGACGATCGCGCTGATCTGGGCGCGGTCACCCGGTTGAGCCACGACGCGCTGACGATGGCGCGGCAGGCCGCGCCTGCCGCGCGGATGCTGGTGATCGGGCCGCCGTGGGTGAACGCCGATGTGCCGCCGAACCTGTTGGGCGTGCGCGACATCCTGCGGGATGAGGCCGAGCAGGTGGGAGCGACCTTCGTCGATCCGATCGCCGACCGGTGGTTCTTCGATCACCCGGAGTTGATCGGGGCCGACGGTATCCACCCCACTGATGCCGGCCACGCGTACATGGCCGACAAGATCGCGCCGCTCATCGGCAAGGAGCTCCCGCGTTGGGTGTGAGCCCGACGGCTCAACCTGCCGACGTGGTGCGGAATCTGTCCCGGTAGGCCTTCGGCGACACTCCCAGATGGTTGACGAAGACCCGACGCAGGGTCTCGGCGCTGCCGAACCCGGCCAGCCGGGCCGTGTCGCCGACCTGTCGCCCGGCGTCCAGGGCGGCCCGGGCCACGTCGATGCGCACCATCTCGACGTAGCGTGCCGGTGTGGTGCCGAGCTCGGTCCGGAACAGCCGAGTTAGCTGGCGGGTACTCAACGACGCAAGGGCGGCAAGGGATTTCACGCTGTGGTCGGCGGTGGGATCGGCGGCGACGGCGTCGGTCACCTGACGTAGCGTCGACTGGGCGGGCGCGTCCGACTCGACCAGCGTGGAGAACTGGGACTGACCGCCGGCGCGTTTGAGATAGACCACGAGTGAGCGCGCGACGTCACGCACCAGATCGGCCCCGTGATCCGACTCCACCAGGGCCAGCGCCAGATCGATGCCCGCCGACACCCCGGCAGACGTGTACACGTTTCCGTCCCGCACGAAGATGGCGTCGGGTTCGACCGAGATCGTGGGATAGGCGCGCGCCATGAGGCGGGCATGGCGCCAGTGCGTCGTGGCCCGGCGTCCGTCGAGCAGACCCGCCTGGGCCAGGATGAACGACCCCGTGCAGATCGAGGCCAGCCGTCGGGTTCGGGCCGGCATGTCCCGCAGAGACGACACGAGCGCGGTGTCGATCGGCCGCCCCACCAGATCGTCTCCGCCCGAGACCAATACGGTATCCACGCCGTCGATCTGGTCGATCCGATCGGTCACCGCGAATGTCGTGCCGATCGACGTGGTGACGTCGGCGCCGTCGACCGAGGCGATCCGCAGGCGGTAGTCGGCGCCGAACCGGTTGGCCTCGGCGAACACCTCGGCGGGACCGGCGGCATCCAGCAGTTTCACGCCGTCGAAGACCACGATCGCGATCTCGCGAGGCTGTCCGGCGTGTGCCATCCGCTCATTGTGTCGCTTCTTGTGGGAAATGTGGCGCATCGGCCATGGGTCTGCCGGTCAACCGCGTCCGAGACTGGCTACATGAGCATTTCACTGACCAACAACATCGCCGAGATCGAACTGCCCGACACCCCGTTGGTGCGTGACGTCACCGAGTACATCCGTGACGTCGAGGACGACCTTCTGTTCCATCACTCACGGCGGGTGTTCTACTTCGGGGCGCTGCACGGGCGGCGTCGGGGCCTGCAACCGGACCTCGAATTGTTGTACGTGGGCGCGATGTTCCACGACATCGGTCTGACCGAGTCCTACCGGACGACCTCGCAGTTGCGGTTCGAGGTCGACGGTGCCGACGCCGCCCGGGATTTCCTGTTGCAGCGCGGCGTCGACGAGGTCGCCGCACGGAAGGTGTGGCTCGGGATCGCC